>NZ_JBHUVA010000007.1:0-148053 GCF_042670805.1 Micromonospora sp. NPDC057141
CCCCGTTTGGGGGGGGGGGGGGGGGGTGCGCCGGGCGCCCCCTCGGCGTACGGCGTGGGTCAGCTTGGGTCGATGAAGATGTTGTAGTACGCCGGGCCGGAGACGACCCCCGCCGCCGTGCGGCTGCGCACCGTCAGGCTGTGGCTGTACGGCGAGTCCGCCGCCCAGCTCACCCGGGTCGTGCCGTCCGCGCCGACCGCCACGGTGGCCTCCGCGCCGTCGTCGAACGCGTAGACGAACTCCGTGGTGCCCGGAAGCTGAGCGGTGAACACGAAGTCGCCGGTCTGCCCGACCACGGCACCGCCCTGCCAGCCGAACACGTCCGAGGTGACCAGCGGGCTCTGCGGGTCGACCCGGAACGAGTAGTACTGCGCGTCCGTGGTCACCCCGGCGGCCGTGCGCGCCCGTACCCGCAGCTCCACCCAGCCGCCGTACTCGTTGTCGTAGGCGGCCGGCGTCCAGTCGACGCTGGCGGTGCCGTCCGGGCTCGCCGCCACGGTCCGCTCCGGCTCGCCCCGGAACTGGTAGACGTACGAGGTGACGCCGGCGACCGAGGAGTGCGGGGCGAAGGTGAAGGTGCCCGGCACGCCCGGCCCGCCGCCGGTCGTGTTGCGCGGATACACCTCGGACGCCACGGTCGGCGCGACCGAGGCGGGGTAGAACGCCAGGCCGACCCGCTCCGACTCCACCCCGGCGCCGGTCCGGCTGAACACCTCGATCGTGTGGTATCCGGCGTCGGCCGGCGTGTACGAGATGGTCGCGCTGCCGTCCGCGCCCGCCGGGACGGTGTGCGGGTCGCCGTAGTCGAACGCGTAGACGTACTCGGTGACGTCGGCCATCGCCGGGGCGAAGGTGAAGCTGCCCTCGGTGCCGGCCGGCGCCCCCGGCATCCCGTCGAACGTCCACTGCTCGGAGGTGACGAACGGCGCGGTGCGCACGGAGAAGGTGTATCCGGCGTCGCCCGAGAGCACCCCGTCCCGGGTGCGACTGCGCACGTGCAGCGTGTTGCGCGCCACCGTCGGCGTCACCGTCACCGTGGCGGCCCCGGCGGCGTCCGCCGCCACGGTCCGCTGGGTGCCGTCGTTGAGCGACCAGACGTACTCCACCACGTCCGTCATGTTCGGCGTGAAGGTGAATTCGCGCGGCTGCCCGAGCCAGCCGTCGGGGTTGCCGTCGGTGACCGTCGGCGCGGTGTTGCACACGGTGAACTCGTAGCGGGTCTGCGGCGAGGGGTTGCCCGTGCGGTCCACGGCCTGCACGTAGAGCCAGTCCGGGCCGTACCGCTCGGGGTGTGGCTGACCGTCGCGGTGCCGCCGGCTCCGGCGGCCACGTACCCCCGACTTTCGGGTCTGTCGACCGGAGGCGATCACCTCGCCTCGGCGCCTACCCTGCGGTAGACCGGGATCTCGTCCAGCGGTACCGGCCGGTCCACCTCGACCGGACCGGTGTGCCGCTCGCCGGTGAAGAAGTCCGTCCACTCGCCGGCCGGCAGGTAGACCCGCCACCGGGTCGCCCCGGGCTCGGTGACCGGTGCGACCAGCAGGTCGTCGCCGAGCTGCCACTGCGCCGGCCAGTCCCACACCCGGCTGTCGGCGGGGTGGTCGAAGAAGAGCGGTCGCATCAGCGGCCGACCGGTCGCCACCGACCGTTTCGCCTGTTCCACCAGATAGGGCACCAGTTCATCGCGGAGCTGGGCGAAGCGCCGGAACACCGCCAGGACCCCGGGATCCGCGGACCGCTCGGCGATGTTCCACGGGGTGCGGTCGTTGGACGGCGCACGGTGGTGGTTGAACTCCGAGTGGTACTGCATGATCGGGGCGAAGCAGGCCGCCGCGGCCGACCGCAGGTAGAGCTCCGCGTCCGGGACCGGCCCGGAGAAGCCGGCCAGGTCCCAGCCCCAGAAGAAGAGGCCGCTCACCCCGGCGGTCAGGCCGGCGGTGATCGACGCCCGGTACGCCGCCCAGGTGGAGTCCTCGTCGCCGGCCCAGTGCGCCGGGTAGGCCGCCGATCCGGTGAAACCGGCCCGGCTGAAGGTGACCCCGTCCACGCCCGCCGACCGCATCAGCTCGTGGTACGCGGCGGCGTACTGGACGGCGAAGAGGTTGTTGGTCTCGTCGCCCCGGGATCCGTCGAAGTAGCGCAGATCGTGGCCCCAGGCGTGCTCGCCGCCGTCGGTCTTGAAGCCGTCGACGCCTACCTCCTCGACCAGGTACCGGCGCTTCGCCAGCCACCACTGCCGGGCCGCCGGGTTGGTCCAGTCGGGCAGCAGGGCACCCGGAAACCACCAGCCCCGGTTGTGGTGCGGCGAGCCGTCCGCCTCGCGGACCGCGTACCTGCGTTCGGCCATGGTGGCCAGGTCGGCGGCGACCTGACCATGGTCGCCCCGGTCGGTGGGGACCAGCGGGATCTGCCACAACAGCACCCTGACCCCGGCGGCGTGCAGCTCCTCGACCATCGCGCGCGGGTCGGGCCAGGCCCCGTCGGCGGGGAAGGTGAAGTCGGCCAGGCGGTGCGGGGCACCGTCGGAGTGCACCGGGTACTCGGCGTCCCGGAACGCCACGAAGGTCGACTCGTCGCTCCATGCCTCGATCACCACCGCGCCGACCGGCACGCCCTCGGCGAGGCTGCGCCGTACCTCGGCCAGCACCCGGTCCTGGGTGTTCCACTCGTTGCCGCTCATCCAGGGGCGGAACACCCAGGCGGGCGGGACCTCCGGCCGGCCGGTCTCGGCGAGGAACGCGCTGAGCACGCTCGCCGGATCGCCGCCGTAGAGCCGCAACCGAAGTGTGCGCTCGACGGGCGGCCCGTCCGCCCCGCCGAGGTCGGCCTCGACGAGGATCCGGTCGGGCGTGGTGGCGCCCACGTCGTACCAGGTGCGTCGGCTGGTGACCAGGTGGAAGCCCCAGCCCCGACCGCCCGTCACGACCGCGTACGGCATCGGCAGGTAGGTGCGGTGGCCCTGCCGCTTGTACTGCTCGAACACGGTCGCGTCGAGGATCTCGCCACGCTGGTCCACGGCATGGAAGCGCTCGCCGAACCCGACCACGTGCTCGGCGTCGGCCAGGCGCAGCGCGAAGCGGACCCGCCGCGCGCCGTCGGTGCCGGTCAGCCACTGGACGCTGGCCGGATCGAGCACGTCCACCCAGTCCGGGTCGACCACCTCCAGCCGGCCGCCGTCCGGCCGCCACCGCAGCGGGCGTACCGGGAACTGCTCGCTGGTCACGGCCTCGCCCGTCGCGGTCGCGCCGAGGATCGCGTACGTGGTGTCGTCGGCCGCGGTGGCCCGGGCGATCCAGACCGTACGCCCGCCGGTGTCGGGTGGGGCCGCCGCCGCAGCGGCCAGGTGACCGTCGACCTGGCTGGCCGGGGCGGCCGGGGCACCGAAGTCCAGGGCCACCGCGGCGGGGTCGACCCGGTGTGCCGGGACGACCAGGCCGTCGCCGAACACCACCCGCACCTCGGTCACCTCGGGCCCGGCGAGCACCCGGATCTCGTAGGGTTCACCCCGGACCGGGTGCGTCGGCACCCGCTGGTCCAGGTCGTACCGGTAGGGGTGCTCGGTCCCGTGCGGACGATGACTGATCATCGTTCGACCTCCATGGCTAACGTCACGAACATGGCGTGCGACCAGAGCAGCGGCGTGGCCACCGGTCCCCACCGCTGGACCCACTCGTCGATCCGGTCCGGGTCCTGCGGGTGCCCGCTGACCTGCTCCGGCAGATGTCCGGCGGGCGTGGCCTGGGCGGCGATCCACCGCAGCCGCTCGTCGGCGAGGTCGACCCGGCCGGTGCGGGCCTCGTGCCAGCCGAGCCAGGCGGTGAGGATCAGCCACTCCCCGCCGCCGTAGAAGGTGTCCCCGAGATAGCGGTAGACGCCGCCGCGCAGCAGCTGGTCGCGTACCTGCTGGTAGGTCCGCTCGGCGACGGGGCCACGCGGGTCGACCACCTCGAACGGGGTGAGGCAGGCGAGCAGGCTGCCGTCGACCGCGGTGCTGCCCAGCCACTTGGTCAGGTGTCCGGCCCGGGCCGCCTCCCCGTGGATCAGTCCTTCGAGGGCCGCGGTCCGGAGCCGGGCGGCCGAGTCGCGGTCGGGGTCGAGCAACGGCGGGCTGTTCCCGGCGGGTACGCCGGTCGTCGCGCGGAGCCCGGCCACCACGGCGCCGAGGGTGGCGACATGCTGGTGCTCGGCGTGCTCCTCCCACCAGTCGAAGCACGGCCGGTCACCGAAGGCGACCAGGTAGTCGACGGTGGACGCGACGGCCGACCGGTACGGCTCCAGAGGCCGCCCGTGCCGGGTCGCGTGTGTGACCAGCGCCCAGAGCCAGGTCCCGTAACCGTCGAGTTGGAAGTCCCACCAGGGCTCGTCGCCGTCGGCGCCCTCGACGGTGTAGCGGGTGGGCAGCATCTGCTCGGCGGGGATGTCCTCGCCCCGGCCGGCGCGGTCGACCAGGTCGGCGATCCGGTCGGCCCGGTCGGCGATGACGCGCGCGCACCAACCGAAGAAGCGCTCGGCGCTGTCGGGCCGTCCGGCCCGGCTCATCGCGTCGGCGATGAAGGCGCCGTCGCGCAGCCAGCTGTAGCGGTAGACAGGATAGTCGGGACTGGCCGGGTAGGCGCCCGATGGGTGCTGATGGCCTTCGATGAGGTCGAGGCTCGACCGGACGAGCGGGCGCAGGTCGGACCGTCCAGCGGGCGGCACGGGATCCTCCAGGGGTGTTGAGTACGGTCGTGCGTGGGGTGCGGCCGGCTACGGACCCGCCGCACCCCACCGGATGTGGGCGGTCGGGCTATCGCAGCAGGGCGGTGACCGCGGTGGCGGCCTCGTCGAGGGCCTGCTGCGGGCTGGACTGGCCGGATGCGGCCTTCTCCAGCGCCTTGGTCACCAGGTCCTGCATCTTGGCCTGCTGGGCATCGATCACCGGCGGCAGCGCCACGTTGTCGAGCGCGTCGAACACCGCCTGCCGGTTGGCCGGCGGCTGCTGCTTCAGGTACGTGTCGAAGGCCGCCTGGTCGTTGACCGCCGGCAGCTCCCAGTTGGACGCGAGCCGGGTCTGCACGACGGTCGGCGAGGCGCTCAGGAAGCGGGCCCACTTCCACGCCGCCGTCGCCTTCTTGGTCTTCGCCGACACGGCGGTCGCGTTGAAGAAGGCGGCACTGGCCCTGGTGGTGTTGCCCGGCTCGACCGCGATGTCGAAGTCGAGACCCTTGGTGTCGGCCAGCCCGCCGATCTGCCAGATGCCGTTGTGCCACATCGCCAGCTTGTTCGACTTGAACAGGGCCGTGTCGTGGTCCGCCTTGCCGCCGATCTCGGCCGGCGTGGGCTGCACCGTGCCCGGCTTGCCGAGCAGCCAGTTGGCCGCCTCCAGGCCCTTCGCGTCGTTGAAGGTCGCCTGTTTGCCGTCGGCCGAGAAGAACGAGCCACCGCTCTGCGCGAGGGCCTTGTAGAACTCGTGGAACGACAGCGGCTGGTAGTCGCCGTAGACGCCCTTGGCCTTGTCGGTCAGCTTCGCCGCCGCAGCCTTCTCGTCGGCCCAGGTCCAGTCGGCGGTCGGGTAGGCCACCCCGGCCTCGTCGAAGAGCTTCTTGTTGTAGAGGAGCACCACGTTCGAGAAGGTCGACGGCAGTGCGTACTGCTTGCCGTCCTGCTGGAACGCCGCCAGCGCCTTGGGGTAGATGCGGCTGGCGTCGTAGTCCTTGTCGGCCTTCGCCACGTCGTCGAGCGCCCGCAGCGCCCCGGACCGGGCGTACGTCACGAAGTTCTCGTAGTTGACCTCGAAGGTGTCCGGCGCGGTGCCGCCGGCCATCGCGGTCTGCAACTTGGTGAAGTAGTCGGCGTAGGCGGCGGTCTGCACCTCGACCGTGATGCCCGGGTTCTGCTTCTCGAACTCGGCCTTGATCGCGTCGAGTTCCTTGAGGTGGTCCGGCGCGGCCGAGAAGGTGAAGTAGGTGATCTTGCCAGTGGCGCCGTCGTCGGCGCCCCCGGCGTCATCCCCACCGCAGCCGCCGAGCAGGCCGGCGGCCGCGATGGCCGCGACCGCGGCCGCGAGGACGCGTCTCGTTGTGCCCATCGATTTTCTCCCAGGTTGAGGTGGTGGTGGACGGTGGGTCGGGGTCAGGCCGGGGTCATGACTTGATCCCGGTGAACGCGATGCCGCGGACGACATAGCGCTGCGCGAAGACGTAGAGAGCGAGGATCGGCAGGACCGACACGGTCGACCCGGCCATCACCACGTTCCAGGCGGTGGTGTGGCCGCCGTGCAGTAGCGACAGCCCGACCGGCAGGGTCATGTGCGCCTGCGTCTGGGCGATGACCAGCGGCCAGAGGAACGCGTTCCAACTGGACATGAAGGCGAACACGGAGAAGGTGGCCAGCGCGGGGGACACCAGTGGCAGCAGGACCTGGGCGAAGACGCGTAGGTGACCGGCGCCGTCCACGTACGCCGCCTCGTCCAACTCGCGCGGCAGGGCCAGGAACGCCTGCCGGAGCATGAACACCCCGAAACTGGAGACCAGCGTGGGCAGCAGCAGGCCCGCGTAGCTGTCGACCAACCGCAGGTAACGCATCTCGATGAAGAGCGGGACGATGATCACCTGCATCGGGATCATCATGGTGACCAGATAGAGCACGAACAGCGCGTTGCTGCCCCGGAACCGCAGCCGGCTGAAGGCGTACCCGGCGGTCGCGCTGGTGACCAGTTGCAGCAGCGTCGAGACGACCGCCACGGCAATGCTGTTCGCGGTGAACCGCCAGAACGGGAACGCCTCGTCGAGCCGCGCGTACGGGTCGGTGGTGACCGGGTCGGGCAACAGCGACGCGTCGGCCCGGCCGAGTTGGGCGTCGCCGGTCAGCGAGGTCGCGACCATCCAGACGAACGGCCCCACCATGGCGATCGCGCCCAGGGTCAGCACCAGGTAGCGCGGGATGTCGCGGCCCAGCCGCCAGCGGGGGCGGGCCGGCGCGACACGGAGCGTGTCCAGCGTGTCGTTACGCTCACTCATAGTGCACCCACCTGCGCTGAAGCCGGAACTGGACCAGGGTGACCAGCAGGATCACCGCGAAGAGGACGATGCTCATGGCCGAGGCGTAGCCGACCCGGCCGTACGAGAAGGCGTACTTGACGATCTGTTCGACCACGACGCTGGAGGCGCCACCGGGACCGCCCTCGGTCATCACCCACACCTGGTCGAACACCTGGAAGCCGTTGATCAGGCTGACCACCAGGACGAAGAAGATCGACGGGGAGAGCATCGGCAGCGTGACGCTGCGCAGCTGGCGCCACCAGCCGGCGCCGTCGATGGCAGCGGCCTCCCGTACGTCGGCGGGAATCGCCTGCAACCCGGCCAGCAGGATCACCGCGACGAAGCCGGCGTCCTTCCAGACGGAGGCGAGGACCACCGACGGCATCGCCCAGTCCGGGTCGCTCCACCAGCCCGGACCGGGCACCCCGAGCCCGCCGAGCAGCCGGTTGACCAGCCCGTCGGCCGGGTTGAGCAGCCACTTCCACAGCAGCGACACCGCCACCCAGCTGCTGATCACGGGCAGGAAGAAGGCCGCCCGGTAGAGCGTCATCGCCGGCAGCCGGGCGTCCAGCAGCAGAGCGACCCCGAGGCCGAGGCAGAGCACCAGCGGCAGGTATCCGCCGAGGTAGAGCAGGGTGTGGCCGAGGGTGGCGTGGAACTCGGCGTCGCCCCACAGCTCGGCGTAGTTGTCCAGCCCGACGAAGCTCGGCTCGCCGATGAGGTTCCAGTCCTGGAGGCTGACCCAGGCGGTGCCGACCATCGGCCCGATCCAGAAGGCCAGCAGCAGCACCAGGCTGGGAGCGAGGAATGCAGCCGCCGCGACCGCCGTGCGCCGTCGCTCACGGCCGCGCCGTCGCTGGGCCGGGGCGGCGGGTCGGGCCGCCGTCGTCCGTCGGGTGCCGGCCACCGGGCCCGTCGCGCCGGTGGGGGCGTCCGCCGGGACTCCGTACGTGGTCATCGGGCCACCTCGGCGCCGGGAAAAGCGGCCAGCCGGGCCCGGATCGCGTCGGTGTGCGGCTCCGAGGTCATCAGGAACGGCGCGCGCAGCACCAGGGTCGCCGCGCCGAGCGCCCACTTGTTGTCGTCCCAGGGGTCGACGTGCACGCTGACCCCGTCGGCCATGGCCGGGAGGATGCCGGCCCGCAGCGCGGTTGCGAAGCCCGCCTCCAGGTGGTGCCAGCCGAGGGTGCCCTCGCCGCTGACCACCACGGCCTGCGGGTCCAGCACGGTGGCCAGGGCGGCGGCCACCGTGCCCAGCCGTTCGCCGGCCGTCCGGTAGATCGCCTGGGCCTGCTCGTCGCCGGCGTCGGCGGCGGCGAGCAGATCGGCCGGGCCGGCGTCCGCGGCGACGACGCCCCGGGCCCGGGCCTGGTCGAGCAGCGCGTTGTCGCAGATGTACGTCTCCAGGCAGCCCCGTTTGCCGCAGTGGCAGCGGGGGCCGGTCGGGTCGATCGTCAGGTGGCCCAGCTCACCGGCCGCCCCGTGCCCGCCGCGCCGCAGGTCACCGCCGGAGACCACGGCCGCGCCGATCCCCTGGCCGAGGGTGATGGTGAGGAAGTCGTCGTACGGCCGACCAAGCCCGTAGAGGTGCTCGTACGCGGCGAGTGTGTTGACGTCGTTGTCGACCACGACCGGCACCGCGAGCAGCTGGGTCAGGTACTCGCGCAGCGGCATGTGCCGCCACCCGAGCAGCGGTGCCTCGACCAGGCCGGACCGGCTGTCCACGAACCCGGGCACGCCCAGGCCGACCCCGAGCAGTGGCGCGTCGCCGATGGCCTCGACGTGCGGGGTGAGCAGCTGGGCGAGCGCCGCGAACGGGTTGCCGACGAAATCGTCGAACGGGGCGGAGAACCTCTCCAGCACGGTGCCGTCGAGGTAGGCGCGGACGCCGGTGACCCGTCCGGCGGCGACCTTGGCGCCGATCGCGACGGCGGCCTGTCCGACGACGGCGAGCAGTTCGCCGGGGCGTCCGCCGCGCGGCGACTCGTCATCGACCTTGCGGATCACGCCGGCCTCCATCAAGGCCCGGCTCACCGCGGTGACGGTCGGCGGGCTGAGCCCGAGTTGCCGGGCGATGTCCGCGCGGGAGATCGGTCCACTGCGGCCGATCAGGGCGAGCACCGCGACCCGGTTGACGTCCCGCAGCCGAGGACCCGAGGTCGCCCCCATGACCACTTCCTTCCGACAGTTAATTCCGATGCCGAAGAAAGGTTCGGACTATTTCCGGGCGATGTCAAGCGCCGTACGGATGACCCGAGGTTGCCGGTCCGCTCACTGCCGGATCGTCGGGCTGGTCAGGCCACTCTCCCCAGCCTCGCTGCGAGCAGCTGCTGGGCGGGGCAGGATGGTGTGCGTGACGACTCCAGAGGCGGCGGGCTACCGGATCGAACGCGACTCGATGGGCGAGGTGGAGGTGCCCGCCGAGGCGCTGTGGCGGGCGCAGACCCAGCGCGCGGTGCAGAACTTCCCGATCTCCGGCCGGGGCATCGAGCCGGCCCAGATCAAGGCCCTGGCCCAGATCAAGGGCGCGGCGGCGCAGGTCAACGGCGAGCTGGGCGTGATCGACGCGGAGGTGGCCGCCGCGATCGCCACCGCCGCCGCGCACGTGGCCGACGGCGGCTACGACGACCAGTTCCCCATCGACGTGTTCCAGACCGGCTCGGGGACCTCGTCCAACATGAACACCAACGAGGTCATCGCCACCCTGGCCAGCCGGGAACTGGGCCGCGACGTGCACCCGAACGACGACGTCAACGCCTCGCAGTCCAGCAACGACGTCTTCCCGTCGTCCATCCACCTGGCGGCGACGCAGTTCGTCGTCGAGGACCTGATCCCGTCGCTGGCCCACCTCGCCGGGGCGCTGGAGGGCAAGTCGAACGAGTTCGAGACCGTGGTGAAGGCCGGCCGCACCCACCTGATGGACGCCACGCCCGTCACCCTCGGCCAGGAGTTCGGCGGGTACGCCGCCCAGGTCCGCTATGGTGTCGAGCGGCTGGAGGGGGCGCTGCCCCGGCTGGCCGAGCTGCCGCTGGGCGGCACCGCCGTCGGCACCGGCATCAACACCCCGCTCGGCTTCGCGGCGGCGGTGATCGCCCGGCTGCGCGAGTCCACCGGCCTGCCCCTGAGCGAGGCGCGCAACCACTTCGAGGCGCAGGGCGCGCGGGACGCACTGGTGGAGACGTCCGGGCAGCTCCGCACCATCGCGGTCGGCCTCTACAAGATCGCCAACGACATCCGGTGGATGGGCTCGGGCCCCCGCGCCGGCCTGCGCGAGCTGCGCATCCCCGACCTTCAGCCCGGCTCGTCGATCATGCCCGGCAAGGTGAACCCGGTGGTCGCCGAGGCCGTGCGGCAGGTCTGCGCCCAGGTGATCGGCAACGACGCGGCAGTCGGCTTCGCCGGGTCGCAGGGCGACTTCGAGCTGAACGTGATGCTCCCGGTGATGGCCCGCAACCTGCTGGAATCGATCAAGCTGCTGGCCGCGTCGAGCCGCCTGCTCGCCGACCGCTGCGTGGCCGGCCTGGTCGCGAACGCGGACGTCTGTCTCGCGTACGCCGAGGGATCGCCGTCGATCGTCACTCCCCTCAATCGCCACCTCGGGTACGACGAGGCCGCCTCCATCGCCAAGGAGGCGCTGGCCAAGGAGATGGCGATCCGGGACGTGGTGATCGCCCGGGGGCACGTGGCCAACGGCAGGCTTACCGCCGAGCAGCTCGACGAGGCCCTCGACCTGCTCCGGATGACCCACCCCTGACGCTCATCCGTCGGGATCACCCTGGGCCGGGCTGGTAATCGGTGCCGGTGCCGGTGCCGGTGCCGGTGCCGGCACCGGAGCCTGGGCCGCGTGCCCAGCCGAGGAACCGGTCGAAGAGTGCCCGCGGGTCGAGGCCGTCGTGCGGGCGCAGCCGGTACAGGTCGGCGGTCGCCTCGTGGAGCACCGCGCAGAGATAGACGTGCAGCCCGACCCGGTCGTGCGTGTACTCCCGCCGGAGCGTGAGCCGCGCGACGGCGCACGGCCAGGGCGCGGCGCAGGCCCGGCACAGCCAGAGCGGCTGAAGCGCCGTGTGCGGGGTCGGCGGGGGTCCGGCTCGCTGGTCGCGCGCGGGTCGGAGCATGGGCGGCCTCCCTGCGGAGCTGAGTCATCTGCGTCATCGCCCCCGGTGGGGACCGCCCGGCCGGGGAGCGGGGCGGCCCCCGGGCGGACGTCGGGCCGGGGGATGGGCCACTTTGGCCGTCCGCACTTCACAGTCTGGTGAGCGCACCGTTACGTTCGGAAGGGTCTCCGGCCGTTGTGAGAGCCGGGGTGCTCGGGGCGTCTCCGCAGCTGGCGGCGCATCGGAGTGGATCATCTCGACGATGGAGGGCGGTTGTTGATGACCGGTGGGCAGACGACGGCGGCGGCTTTCCTGGTCGCGGAGCTGCGCCGGGCGCGGATGCGCCGGGGCTGGAGCCAGGAGGAGCTGGCCAAGGCGATCAACTACCCGCCGTCGCTGGTCAGCGCGGTCGAGCTGGGCCAGCAGCCGCCCGCCCCGAAATACCTGGAGCTGTTCGACGAGGCGCTCGACACCGGCGGCCTCTTCGGTCGGATGCTCGCCGAGCTGGTCACCCTGGACAAGGCCCAGGCCTGGCTGCGTGGCTGGCGGGCGATCCTGGATCAGGCCCGCGCGCTGCGCTGGTTCGATCCGCTGCACGTGCCCGGCCTCTTCCAGACCGAGGCCTACGCCCGCGCCGTCTTCGAGGCAGACGACCTGCTCGATGCCGAGGAGGTGCAGCGCCGTCTGGACGATCGCATGGAGAGCCAGGCTGTCCTCTATGGAGACCGCCAGCCCCGTGTCGTCGCGGTGGTCGACGAGTCCGTGCTCCGGCGGCGCGTCGGCAGTCGCAAGATCATGTGTGATCAGGCGTCGCATCTCGCGCGGCTGACCACTGAGCACCCGGGGGTGCGGGTGCAGGTGGTGCCCTGCACGGCCGAGGAGTATCCCGGCCTGAACGGCCCGTTCATCCTTGCGACACTGTCCGACGACGTCGAGTTGGCGTTCCTCGGTGGCCAGATCGGCGGGCAGGAGTTGGACAAGCCTGAGGATCTGCGACGCCTCCAGCGGACCTGGGAAGCTACCCTCGGCGCGGCGTTGCCTCCACAGGAGTCGATCGATCGGTTGAGGGAAGTGGCGGAGTCATGGAGTTGACGGGTGCCCACTGGCGAAAGAGCAGCCGCAGCGGGTCGAACGACCAGTGTGTGGAGGTGGCGACGAATCTTGCCGGGGTGGTCGGGGTGCGGGACAGCAAGGACCCGGCGGGGCCGGTGCTGACCGTCGACGCGCACGCGTGGCGGGCCTTCGTCGCGGCGCCCCCGCGCTGACCGGCCGGGCGGTGCCGGGGCCGGAGGTCCTGGACCGGCTTGCTGGGGAGCGGATCGTCTGGCTGCGCACGCTGCGGCCGGACGGCTCGCCGCACGTCACGCCGGTCTGGTTTCTGTTCCGGGACGACGAGTGGCGGATCTGCACGCAGGAGCGGAACCGCAAGGTCCGCAACGTCGTCGGCCGATCCCCGGGTGTCGCTGGTGCTGCCCGACGGCGTGTCTCCGGTCGTCGCCGAGGGCCGTGTCCCCGCCGCCACGGCCGGTTGATCGACTTCATGTCGGCCATATGGCGGTATCCGGCGGCCGGGAAACCGCTACCTGCCCGACATGATCTTCAGCCCGACCCATGAGGGGCGTGACGGGGGCCGACGGGTCCGGGGCGGTCCTGCTGGAGACGGGGCGGCTGCGGCTGCGGCGGTTCACGGAGGAGGATGCCGACGCCCTGACGGAGCTGGACTCGGACCCGGAGGTGATGCGCTACCTGACCGGCGGGCGGCTCACCCCCGCCGACGTGGTCCGGGGCGAGCTGCTGCCCCGCCTGCTGGCCGGGTATGCCCGCCATCCCGGGCTGGGCCGGTGGGCCGCCGTCGACCGGGTGGCGGGAACGTTCCTCGGCTGGTTTGCCCTGGACGCCCCGGAGGCGGGCCCCTTGCCCGAGGCCGGTGCCCCGGACGCAGGTCCGCTGCCCGGGGCCGGTGCCCCGGAGGCGGAGCCCCTGCCTGGGCGGGCAGCGGCGGCGATGCAGCCGGCGACGGCGGCGATGCAGGCCGAGCTGGGGTACCGCCTGCGTCGGGCGGCGTGGGGGCGCGGCCTGGCCACCGAGGGGTCCCGGGCCCTGGTCCGGTACGCGTTCACCACCCTCGGCCTGGCCCGGGTGTGGGCGGAGACGATGGCGGTCAACACGGCCTCGCGCCGAGTGATGGAGAAGTCCGGCCTGCGTCACGTGCGCACGGTCCACCTCGACTGGGACGACCCGATCGAGGGCACCGAGCACGGCGAGGTCGAGTACGAGCTGCTCCGCGGGGAGTGGACGGCACGCCATGCCGGTTGATCGACTTCATGTCGGCGACATGGCGGTATCCGGCGGCCGGGATACCGCCACCTGCCCGACATCACGGTCAGCCCAGCGGGGAGCGGGCGGCGGCCCGGCGGGCCCGGTAGGCGGTGACCGCCGCGCGGTTGCCGCACCCGGCGTCGCAGTACCGGCGGGACCGGTTCTTGGACAGGTCGACCAGCACGTTGTCGCAGTCCGGGTGGTCGCACCCGCGCAGCCGGCTCAGCTCGCCGCCGCGCACCAGGTCGGCGAGGGCCATCGCGGCCTCGACGGCCATCCGGGTGGCCAGCGGCGCGTCCCTCGGGACGGCGTGCAGGTGGTACGGCTCGTCGCCGTGGCGGATGAGCTGCGGCAGCGCCCCGGCGTCGCGCAGCAGCGCGTTGACGGTGGCGACGACCTCGTCGGTGTCGGCGTACCAGATCCGGCGCAGCCGGGGGCGCAGGTCCCGGACGGAGCGCAGCTCCGCCTCGGTGCGCTCGTGCCGGCCGGTCCAGCCGTGCGTGGTGAGGAACGCCTCCAGGGCCGCGACGTCGGGCAGCGCCTCGCCGTGGCTGCCCCCGGTGTTGACCAGGGCTGCGGCGGCGATCAACGCGGGCTCGGTGTCATGGGCGAAAAGCAACTTGACTCCTGTTGGCCGGCCGATCTAGCGTCACGAGCATAAGTCATTTCACTGATGACGTACCCGAGGAGAGTCGATGCGTCAGCGACCCACCGGCGTCGGTCTCGGCCTCGCGCTGCTGTCGGCCGTCACCTTCGCCACCTCGGGCACCTTCGCCCGGTCACTGATCGAGGCCGGGTGGTCCGCGGAGGCCGTGGTGATCGCCCGGGTCGGCAGTGCCGCCGCCGTCCTCGCGGTGCCGGCGGCGCTGGCCCTGCGCGGCCGGTGGGACGTGCTGCGGCGCAACCTCGCCTCCGTGGGCGCGTTCGGGCTGCTCGCCGTCGCACTCGCGCAGGCGTGCTTCTTCAACGCCGTCCGCTACCTCCCGGTCGGGGTGGCGCTGCTGCTGGAATACCTGGGCATCGTCCTCGTGGTCGGCTGGATGTGGGCGGTGCACGGGCAACGACCCCGCCGGCTCACCGTGGCCGGGTCGGTGGCCGCGCTCGCCGGCCTCCCCGCCGTGCTGGACGTGACCGGGGGCGGTCGCCTCGACCCGGCCGGCGTGCTCTGGGGGCTGGGCGCGGCGGTCGGCCTCGCCGGATATTTCGTGATCGCCGGGCGGCTCGACGACGGCCTGCCGTCGGTGGCGATGGCCAGCGCCGGCATGGGCGTCGGCGCGGCGGCCCTGCTCGGGCTCGGCCTCGCCGGGGTGCTGCCGCTGCGGGCCACCTTCGGCGAGGTGACCTTCGCGGGGCAGCGCACGAGCTGGCTGGTGCCCATCGCCGGACTGTCGCTGGTCGCCGCAGTCGTCGCGTACCTGACCGGGATCGCCGCAGCCCGGCTCCTCGGGGCCCGGCTGTCGTCGTTCGTCGGGCTGACCGAGGTGATGTTCGCGGTGTTCATCGCCTGGCTGGTGCTGGGCGAACTGCCGACCGTGGTGCAACTGTTCGGCGGTGCCCTGATCGTCGCCGGGGTCGCCCTGGTGCGGGTCGACGAGCTGCGCGAGGCGCGGGCCGCCAGCCGGTCGGCCGCCCTCGCGGGGTCACGCCGGTCGGTGGCATCCTTGCCGGCATGCTGACCCACGTCGTGTTCGACGCCGACGAAACCCTGCTCGACCTGCGCCCGGCGGTCACCGGTGGGCTGGTGGTCGTACTGGAGGAGATGCGGCGGCTGACCCCGGCGGCGGCCGAGGTCACCCTTGCGGACCTGGAGTCCGACTGGGGTGCGGTCTTCGGCGCGCTGAGCGCCGCCCCCGTGATGGAGATCCGGCGGGCCGCGCTGACCCGGTCGCTGGCCCGGGCCGGCCTCGACGCGCACCTCGACGACCTCGCGGCGCTCTTCTTCGCCCGGCGCTTCGCGCTCACCCGGCCGTTCCCCGACGCGCTGCCCGCGCTCGCCGCCCTGCGTGGGCGCTACACCCTGGGCTACGCCACCAACGGCAACAGCCGCGCCGAACGCTGCGGGCTCGCCGGCGAGTTCACCTTCGAGGTGTACGCGCACGAGAACGGCCTGCCGAAGAAGCCCGCTCCGGAGTTCTTCGCCGCCGTGGTCGAGGCCGCCGGGGTGCCCCCGCGCCAGATCGTGTACGTCGGAGACTCGCCGAGCCACGACGTCCTCGCACCCCTGCGGGCCGGAATGCGGGCGGTCTGGCTCAACCGGGGCGCGCTGCCCCGCCCCGAGGGCGTGCCCGCCGACGCCGAGGTATCCACGCTGGCAGCCCTGCCGGACGTGCTCGACCGGCTCGCCGGCGTCGAGTTGAGCGGCGCGTAGGCCGCCGGGCCGGGCCGGGTGGGCTCGCGAGCCCGCCGCGCTGATCGGCTGGCCGGCACCCGGATGACAGTGGGCCGACGAAAGCCTGATTGGCGTGTAATACGGACTCCCATCTAGCGGAACTCCGCCCAGTGGTATGGGATGGCTGCCACGTCCCTCAACGAGAGGATCTGATGTGGTGAGCAAGCGCTTCACCGCCGGTGCCGTCGCAACCGCAACGGCGCTGGCACTCACGGTGACCGGTGTGGTGGGCCCGGCGAATGCCGAGCCGACCGTGACCCGGGAGTTCACCGTCGTGGCGGAGTCCGGCGTCTCCGCCGACGCGGCGATCGCCGCGATCAGGGCCGCCGGTGGCACGGTCGTGGCCCGCACCGACGAGGTCGGCCTGTACCAGGTCACCAGCGACCGCGCCGACTTCGCCAGCCGGGCCGCCGCGAACGCCGCCCTGCTCGGCGCTGCCGAGAAGAAGGCCATCGGCCGCAAGCCGAAGCTCGACCGGGTCGAGCAGGAGAACCTCCTCGCCCAGGCCAAGGCCAAGGCGAAGGGCCCCGCCGCCAAGCGGGGCGCGAAGCTGGACCCACTGGACGACAAGCTCTGGGGCCTCGGCATGATCCGGGCCGACAAGGCCCGCAAGGTGGAGCCGGGCGACCGCCGGGTCACCGTCGGCGTCCTCGACACCGGCCTCGACGCCAGCAACCCCGACCTGGCGGCCAACTTCAGCTGGTCACTGTCGCGCAACTTCGCCCCCGACATCCCCGAGGTCGACGGCGAGTGCGAGGTGGCGAGCTGCCTCGACCCGGTCGGCACCGACGACGGCGGCCACGGCACCCACGTCGCCGGGACCATCGGCGCCGCCGCCGACGGTTTCGGCCTCTCCGGCGTCGCCCCGAACGTGACCCTGGTCGAGCTCAAGGGCGGCCAGGACTCCGGCTACTTCTTCCTCGACCCGGTCGTCAACGCTCTGGTCCACGCCGGCAAGGTCGGCCTGGACGTGGTCAACATGTCCTTCTACGTCGACCCGTGGCTCTACAACTGCACGGCCAACCCGGCCGACTCGTCCGAGTCGCAGGCCGAGCAGCGGGCGATCATCGAGGCCATGACGCGGGCGCTCAACTACGCGCACCGCAAGGGCGTCACGCTGGTCGGCTCGCTCGGCAACAGCCACGAGGACCTGGGTGCCCCGCGCACCGACATCTCCAGCCCCGACTACGGCGCCGACCCGTACGACCGGCCCATCGACAACGCCAGCTGCTGGGACTTCCCGGTGGAGGGCCCGCACGTCATCGGCGTGTCGGCGGTCGGCCCGTCCGGCAAGAAGGCCGACTACTCGAACTACGGCACCGAGCAGATCGCCGTCGCCGCGCCGGGCGGCTGGTACCGCGACGGCTTCGGCACCGACACCTACCGCCTCGACTCCAACATGATCCTCTCCGCGTACCCGAAGCATGTCCTCCAGGAGGAGGGCTCCGTCGACGAGAACGGCAACATCGTCGCCGGCTTCGAGGCGTCGGTCTTCAAGGAGTGCAAGTCCAACGGCGACTGCGGCTACTACACCTATCTCCAAGGGACCTCGATGGCGTCGCCGCACGTCAGCGGCGTCGCCGCGCTGATCGTCAGCAAGTACGGCAAGAAGGTCAAGGGCGGCCTGGGCATGGACCCGAACAAGGTGGAGCGGCAGCTCTACCGCACCGCCGCCGAGCACGCCTGCCCGGAGCCCCGGCTGCAGACGTACGCCAACGAGGGCCGGCCGGCCGAGTTCGACGCGTTCTGCGCCGGTAGCTCGACGTTCAACGGCTTCTACGGTCACGGCATCATCGACGCGTACGCAGCGGTGACGACCCGTATGTGACATCCCGGATTCCCGGCGGGGGCCCGGGCGACCACGGTCGCCCGGGCCCTCCGGCGTCTCCGGCCTCCGGCGTGACGGTGCTCCGGGCATCGCTGTCGTTGCTGGTGTCGACGGTGTTGCTGGCGTCGGCGGTGTTGTGCCATGTCGGCGACATGGCGGGGTCCGGGAGGCGGGGATGGCGCAATGTCGCCGACATTGCGGCGCAGCCCCGGCCCTCGGCGTCGGTCCGTCGGGTCCCCGGCGTCGGTCAGTTCGGTGCCGGTCGGCTGGGCTGGGCGGGTCATCGCCGCCAGCCGCGGGCGACCAGCGCGGCGCGTACCTCGCGGGCCACTGCCGGGAAGTCCCGGTGGAGCCGGCGACTGGTCACGTGCAGCACGACCCAGCCCGCCCCGACGAGGTGATTGAGCCGCTGGCGGTCGCGGTGCAGCTGCTCGGCGTCGGCGTGCCAGTGCCCGTCGTACTCGACGGCGACCCGGAAGGCCGGCCAGGCCAGGTCGGGGTGCAGGACCAAGCCCGACGCCAGCCGAACCGGGTGCTGGGTGACCGGGCGGGGCAGGCCGGCCAGCACCAGCCGGATCCGCAGGTGCGACTCCGGTGGTGACTGCGCGCCGCCGTCGGCGAGCCCGAACACCCAACGGGCGCGCCGTCCGCCGGGCCGGTCGGCGTTGCGCTCGGCGACCGCCGTCAGGTCGCCCCGGGCGACCAGCCCCCGGCCGAGCAGGCTGTCGACGATCGCCACCGCCCGGAACGGTTCCAGCCACACGGCCGTCTCCCACGAGGCCTGGGCCGGCTGCGTCCACCGCAGGGCCCCGACACCGACGGCGGTCCCGTCGATGATGCCCGGCCCGGTGGCGGTCCCGTCGACGAAGGCCGGGCCGGCGGCGGGACCGAAGGCCGGACCGACGGCGGCCCCCGCCGCATCCACCCGGCCGCTGACCGTCCGGCCGCTGACCGCCCGGCCGTCGTCTGTCAGGCCGTCGGTTGTGTGGTTGTCGCATGTCCGGCCGTCGCCCGTCCGGGTGACCGGGCCGTGCCCCACCGGCAGGAGCACCGGATCCGCGCCGACGGTGTGCACCCGGATGCCGGGCTGGGAGTCGATCCGGGCCGAGCGGGGGACGAGCACATGCACGTCGTCGGTGAAGGAGGCGGCGTGCTCGACGCCGAGCAGGTAGGCCGCCGAGGGACCGGCGAGCACCGCCTCCGGCGGCAACCGCAGCACGGCGGCGCGGCAGGCCAGGCCGTGGTCGCGGTGGAGTCGGGCGTCGGCGTACACGTCTTGGCGCAGGCGCAGCCAGGACGCGCCGCGGAGCTGGTGCCGGCTGAGCAGCCCGAGCCGGACGGCCTCCGAGCCGCGGAAGACCTGCCGGGCCAGGGCAGCGGGGCGGGAAGGTTGTGGGGGCATGTCGACCAGCGTCACCGCCCCGGCACGCCCCGCGACACCCCTGTGGACAACCGGCGCTGCCGCCAACCCCCGACCCTGTGGATAACCGCCACACCCGCCCGCGGATGTGCTAGCGGGGACGGGATGTCGGCGAGGTGGGGGTATCCAGCGGCTGGGATACCGCCATGTCGCCGACATGCCGGCAACCGGCCCGGCCCGGCCTGGTCGCCGGCCCGGCCCGGCCTGGCCGCCGGCCCGGAGCGGCCCGACGACCGGCCCGGCCGGCGCGTCAGGGGGCCAGGGCTGCCGTGATCGCCGCTGCCGCCGCGAGCACCTGCTCGCCGACCGACTCCGGGTCCAGCGGGGCCAGCGCCACCACGCCGACGCTCGCCTCCAGCCCCGGCACACCGAGGACCGGGGCGGCCACGCCGTACGCCCCGGGCTGCAACTCGCCGCTGGTGCTCACCGGGCCGGCGGAGCCCGCCCGCGCGGCGAGGATGGCCCGCCCGGCCGCCCCCCGCTCCAGCGGGTGCCGCGTGCCGGTCCGGTACGCCACGTGCAGCGACGTCCAGCTCGGCTCCACCACCGCCAGGGCGACCCCCTCGCCGCCCTCGACGACGGTCAGGTGCGCGGTCGCGCCGGCCTGCTCGGCGAGGCGCCGCAGGGCGGGCAGTGCGCCTTCGGCGAGCAGCGGCTGGGCCCGCCGGGCCAGGTGCAGCACCCCCGCGCCGAGGCGCAGCCGGCCGTCGCCGTCGCGGCGTACCATGCCGTGCCCGCTCAGCGCCCCGACCAGCCGGTAGACGGCCGCGCGGCCGATGCTCAGCCGGTTCGCCGCCTCGGTGACGGTCAGCCCGCCCGGCGCGTCGGCGACCAGGTGCAGCAGCCGCAGCCCCCGATCCAGCGTCTGGGCTGTCTCACCCCCGCGCGTGCCGTCGTCGGTCCGGGCCGTCGTGCCGTCCTGCCGCGCCGCCTCATCCACGAGGGGCAGCGTACGACCCGGCGCGGGGCGAACCGGGAATGCGGGGCGGCGTACGACCCGGCGCGGGGCGAACCCGGAACGCGTGGACGGCTACCCTGGACCCGTGACGCTACGCCTGTACGACACCGCCACCCGATCGGTGCGGGACTTCGTCCCGCGGGAAGCCGGCAAGGTGGGGGTCTACCTGTGTGGTCTCACTCTCCAGGGCCCCCCGCACATCGGTCACCTGCGCTCCGGCGTCAACTACGACGTGCTGCGCCGCTGGCTGCTGGCCCGGGGGTTCGAGGTGCGGTTCATCCGCAACCTGACCGACATCGACGACAAGATCCTGGTGAAGGCCTGCGAGCAGGACCGGCCGTTCTGGTCGATCGCGTACGCCAACGAGCGGGCGCTGACCGCCGCGTACCGGACGCTGAACGTGCTGCCGCCGACGTACGAGCCGCGGGCCACCGGGCACATCCCGGAGATGCACGAGCTGATCGCGAAGCTGATCGACACCGGGCACGCCTACCCGGCCACCGACGGCTCCGGCGACGTCTACTTCGACGTGGCGTCCTGGCCAGCCTACGGCGCGCTGTCCGGGCAGTCGCCCGACGCCATGCAGGCCGCCGACGACGCCCCGGAGCGCGGCAAACGCGACCCGCGCGACTTCGCCCTGTGGAAGGGCGCGAAGCCCGACGAGCCGGCCGACGCCTACTGGCCGTCGCCGTGGGGGCGGGGGCGGCCCGGCTGGCACATCGAGTGCTCGGCGATGTGCTGGCGCTACCTGGGCGAGGAGTTCGACATCCACGGCGGCGGGCTCGACCTGACCTTCCCGCACCACGAGAACGAGATCGCCCAGTCGCAGGCGGCCGGCCTGCCGTTCGCCCGTTACTGGGTGCACCACGGGCTGCTCGGCATCGGCGGGTCGAAGATGGGCAAGTCGCTCGGCAACGCCCTCGACCTGGCGTACGTCGGCTCGCTCGGGGTGCGCCCGATCGAGCTGCGTTACTACTACGCGGCGGCGCACTACCGGTCGCACGTCGACTACACCGAGGATTCGCTGCGCGAGTGGGCCAGCGGTTTCCGCCGGATCGAGGGGTTCGTCCAGCGGGCCGCCGAGCGGGTCGGCCCGGGCGGGCTCGGCGAGCTGCCGGCCGGCTTCGTCGCCGCGATGGACGACGATCTGAACACCTCGGCCGCGCTCGCGGTGCTCCAGGAGGTGCTCCGGGACGGCAACACCGCCCTGGCCGCCGGCGACGATGTGACCGTCCGCACGGCGCTCGGCTCCACGCGGGCGATGCTGGATATCCTCGGGATCGACCCCCTCGACGAGGCCTGGACCGGCGGCGGTCGCGCGGACGACCTGCGCGGCGTGGTCGACTCACTGGTCGCGCTGGCCCTGGAGCAGCGCGCGCAGGCCCGCAGCCGCAAGGACTGGGCGGCCGCGGACGCCGTCCGCGACCAGCTCAAGCTGGCCGGCGTGGTGGTCGAGGACACCCCCCAGGGCCCCCGTTGGACTATTGGAGAGCAGGACTGATGGCCGGCAACTCGCAGCGCCGTGGCCGGCGACTGACGTCGAAGGCGGGTGCCCCCAAGGGCTCCGGCGGCAAGAACAAGGACTCCCTCGCGGGCCGGGGCAAGACCCTGCCCGCCGACGAGCGTCCCTGGCACAAGGCCTACTCGGGCACCGAGAAGCTGCCCCAGCGCACCGCCTGGAAGCAGGACAAGGAGCGCCGGGCGGCGGCCGAGGAGGGGCGTTCCCCGAAGATCGGCAAGCCCGGCACCAAGGACACCACCTGGGGTCGGGGCGGCGGCCGGGGGGTGCCGACCCTCCGGGGCGGTGCCGGCGGCCGGGGCGGCAAGCCGGCCGGGCGCACCGGCCCCCGGGTCGCGCCGGGCCGCAAGTCCAACCCGGCGAAGGACAGCCCGGAGCTGCTGGTCGGGCGCAACCCGGTGCTGGAGTCGCTGCGCGCCCAGGTGCCGGCCACCGCGCTCTACACGGCCCACGGCATCGAGATCGACGACCGGATCAACGAGATCGTCCGCACCGCCGCCGACCGGGGCATCGCCATCCTGGAGATCAGCCGGGCCGAGCTGGACCGGATGACCGGCGGGGTGCTGCACCAGGGCATCGGCCTCCAGGTGCCGCCGTTCGCGTACGAGTCGTTCGAGGACCTGGTGGCCGCCGCGCTGGAGCAGACGGCCCCGCTGCTGGTCGCGCTCGACGGGGTCACCGACCCGCGCAACCTCGGCGCGGTCATCCGGTCCGCCGCGGCGTTCGGCGCGCAGGGCGTCTTCGTGCCGGAGCGACGGGCTGCCGGGATCACCGCGACCGCCTGGCGCACCAGCGCCGGCGCGGCGGCGCGGGTGCCCGTCGCCCAGGTCACCAACCTGACCCGGTCGCTCAAGGCGTGCCAGGAGGCCGGGTTCATGGTCGTCGGCCTGGACGCCGATGGCGACACCGACCTGTACGAGCTGGAGGCCGCCGTCGGCCCGCTGGTCGTGGTCGTCGGCTCGGAGGGGCGCGGGCTGTCCCGGCTGGTCGGCGAGACCTGCGACCTGACGGTGAGCATCCCGATGGTCTCCGAGGTGGAGTCGCTCAACGCCAGCGTCGCCGCAGCGGTCACCCTCGCCGAGGTGGCCCGCCGCCGGGCCGCGCAGGCATAACAACCCGCACGACCGCCGCGCCGGGCCGTCCCCACGCCAGGGGGCGGCCCGCCGCACGTCCGGCTCCGGCAGGCGTACGCCGAAAGGGGCGGCCCGCCACCCGGCGGACCGCCCCTTTCCGTGCTGCTGCGTCAGATCCGCTTGCCGGTGGCGGCGTTGAAGACGTGGGTACGCCCGGCGCGCGGCTTGACGAACACGGTGTCGCCCATGTTCGGCATGGTGCGCCGGTCGGTGCGGACCACGAAGCGCTCGTTGTGGCCCTCCAGCGCGGCGTGGCCGTAGACGTTCGCGTCGGAGCCCAGGTCCTCGACCAGCTCGACCACGACCGGCATGCCGCCCTCGGTCGGGCTGACCAGGTCGCAGTCCTCCGGGCGGAACCCGACGGTGACCTTGTTGTCGCCGCCCTCGGCGCGGGCGGCCTCGGCCTGCTCGCGGGTCAGCGGGATGTTCATCTCGGCGAACGCCGCGCCCTGCTCGTTGAACGGGACGGTCTTGATGTTCATGGCGGGGGAGCCCATGAAGCCCGCGACGAAGACGTTGGCCGGGGTGTCGTAGAGCGCCCGGGGGGTGTCCACCTGCTGGAGGACGCCGTCGAGCATGACCGCCACCCGGTGACCCATGGTCATGGCCTCGACCTGGTCGTGGGTGACGTAGACGGTGGTGATGCCGAGCTTCGCCTGCAGCGAGGCGATCTGGGTGCGGGTCTGCACCCGGAGCTTGGCGTCGAGGTTCGACAGCGGCTCGTCCATGAGGAAGACCTGCGGCTCGCGGACGATCGCCCGGCCCATCGCGACCCGCTGGCGCTGACCACCGGAGAGCGCCTTCGGCTTGCGGCTGAGGTATTCCTCCAGCTGGAGCAGCGCCGCCGCCTCCTTGACCCGTCGGTCGATCTCGTCCTTGGGGGTCTTGCGCAGCTTGAGCGCGAACGCCATGTTCTCGTACACCGACATGTGCGGGTAGAGGGCGTAGTTCTGGAAGACCATCGCGATGTCGCGGGCCTTCGGCGGCAGGTGGGTGACGTCGCGGTCGTCGATGTAGATCGCGCCGTCGTCGACGTCCTCCAGGCCGGCGAGCATGCGCAGGCTGGTGGACTTGCCGCAACCGGAGGGGCCGACCAGGACCAGGAACTCGCCGTCCCCGATCTGGAGGTCGAGCTGGTTCACTGCGGGACGCTCGGTGCCCGCGTAGATGCGGGATGCCTTCGCGTAGGTGACCGTAGCCATGCTGGAGCGCTTCCTTTCACCGGCAGGAACGTGCCGGACGATCCGAGTGAAGGAGCAACCGGCGTCATGTGACGCCGGCCATCGGGCGACGCGCCGGGCAGCCGGGGCCGCCGGAAGTGTCATCCGTGTCACTGCACGGTAAACGGCTTTTCGTATCCTGCCAAGACATGAAGCATCGGGTGCGACGGACGGCATACGCATTCCGGTCAGTCGGGCACAGCCGGGCATCAATCTCCGCGCGGTTTCGCCGGGCCGGCGAGCATTGGCCGACTCCGGGGCCGGAAAGATAGCGTTTTCCGTGCTCGGAGGGGCTGCCGAGGGGGATGTTCGCAGCTCTGTCGCTTATGCTGACCACGCACGATGCGCCCCTGTAGCTCAGCTGGCCAGAGCACTCGCCTTGTAAGCGAGATGTCGCCGGTTCGATCCCGGCCGGGGGCTCCAGTCCACAAGGCGGTTCCGGCGTCCCGCCGGACCGTCCCGGTGGCGTGACAGCAAGACTGCCCCCGGGACAGCCGTCTGATGATTTTGGCGGGTGCCCCGGCGCAGGCGTCAAGATCCTTTGTGGGGGTACGCGGCCTGCAGAACCTCCCGCACGAGTTCGCTCGGGCGGCGATTGGTCAGCTCCGCCACTTTTTGGATCATCGCAAAGGTCTGATCATCCACGCGTACGCTGATAGCCTGACCCGGTCAGCCCGTACCGGCAAGGGTTCTGTGCGGGAAGCCGCCGCCGGGTCGGACGGGGGTGGGATGAGCCGCGCGGTGGAGGAGTCCAACCGGGCGATGCTGCGCGCCCGTGACGCCATGGACCGGGCGTACGGCGAACCACTGGACATCCCTGCCCTGGCGCGGATCGCGCACGTCTCGCCGGCGCACTTCATCCGCACCTTCTGCGCCACCTTCGGCGAGACCCCGCACCGCTACCTGCAACGCCGCCGGGTCGAGCGGGCCATGTACCTGCTCACCCAGACCGACCGGGACGTCACCGACGTCTGCTTCGCGGTGGGGTTCGCCAGCCTCGGCACGTTCAGCCGGACGTTCCACCGGATCGTGGGCGAGCCGCCGACGGCGTACCGGCGGGGCAGGGCGCCGACGGATGTGCCGGCCTGCTTCGCCAAGGCCTGGACGCGACCCAGCAGTTTTGGATAAGCACCAGGTCAGGGCGGTCGCCTAGCGTTCCGGGCATGACGATGAACGCGATCAGCCGCTCCCAGATCTATGTGCTCGACCAGGACGAGGCGCTCGACTTCTACGTCGGCAAGCTCGGCATGGAGGTCAACACCGACGCCGACCTCGGCTTCATGCGCTGGCTGACGGTGAACCTGCCGGGCGACCCGGAGCGGGAGATCCTGCTGGAGGAGCCCGGGCCGCCGGCCCTCGACCCGGCGACGGCCGAGCAGGTCCGGGAACTGCTCACCAAGGGGGCGCTGGGCGGCTACCTCTTCATGACCACCGACGACGCGCAGAAGACGTACGAGGACCTCGTCGGCAAGGGCGTGGAGGTCACCGACGAGCCGACCGAGCGCCCGTACGGCATCGACTTCGGCATCCGGGACCCGTTCGGCAACAAGATCCGCATCGGGCAGATGTTCCCGCGCGGCTGAGCTCCTCTCCTGTGTCGGCTGGGCCGGTGGGCGTCGGGAGCGCGGGTTAGCGCCGGGCTGGTCGCCCGGTCGCTGCCCGGTGTTCCGGTGTACGCCACCGAGCTGGCCGGCGACCACCTGCCGCACGACACCGACCCGACGGGCCTGCCTCCGGCGTACGCGAGGCTCCTGGCCGCCTATTCGCCGGCCGAGCGGGTCGACGGGCCGCGGCTGACGGCGGCGGCCGTGGCCCGGTTCGCCGCCGCGCCGGCCGACGGCGACGACCGGGTGCTGGTGGTCACCCACACCTTCCTGATCGCCTGGTTGGTCCGGCACGCGCTGGACGCCCCACCGGGGCGCTGGCTCGGGCTGAGCCACCACAACGCCGGCCTGACGGTGATCCGTTACAGCTCGGTCGGGCCGGCGGCCCTGGTCGCGGTCAACGACGTGTCCCACCTGCCGCCGGACCTGCGGGCCACCGGCCTCCCGGCGGCCTACCGCTTCTGATCCCCCGGTGGGTCAGCGGGCGGCCGTGAGCACGAATTCGGCCAACGCCGACGCGGCCTGCGGCGGCGTGCCCGCGACCGGGCAGTCGGTCCAGTCGACCGTGGCGCCGCCGACGTCGAGCCGGTAGGAGAAGGCGTCGGCGCAGCGGCCGTCGGAGTCGGCCGTGCCGCCCTCGGCGAGCCGGGGGGCGGCGGCGAGCTGCCGCAGCCGGTCGAGGTCGGCCCCGGTGAGCCGCCCGGCGCGTCGGGTGCCGGCGCGGTCGACGGCCGTCCATCGGCCGTCCGGCTCGACGGTGACGGTGTCGTCGAGCCCGCCGTAGCCGCCGGAGCGCCGCACGACCACCCGGGCTGCGGCGGCCGGGGCGAGGGTGCCGGTGGCCTGCGCCGGGCCGGTGGTCGCCGGCGTGTTCGTGGCGGGCGTCGGCCCGGTGGTGGCGGGGATCGACCCGACGGTGGTGCCGGAGGGGGCCGACACGGGGGTGCCGGGGACGCCGCGGGAGCATCCGGCCGACGCCAGCGACGCGGTGACGGCGGCGGCGACGAGGGCGGCACGGAGGAGAGTCGATCTCATATTGATGGGACGTGTCCGGCTTCGGCCCGGTTCCTTCACCTGCCGTTACTCATCCGTTCGGCCAGTGTTGGGGGCTGAAAGCGCTCCCACCCTTCCCCTTTTGTTCATGTGTCTCTATATCTACATGCGTGACTACCCCCGTCACAATTTCTTGCCAGGAGGGCACGTGAAGAAAACCCTCGCCGCTGCGAGCGCAGTGCTGCTGACCGGCGGCCTGCTCGCCTGCGTCACCACCACGGCGCAAGCGGCACCGCCCGCCGCCCCCACCCCGGACGCCGCCGCCGCGGCCCGTGCCGACTCGGTCCTGCGCGCCAACCCCGGCGCGGTGCAGGGCACCGGCGCGGAGGCCTACCAGGTCGTCCGGACCAAGGTGGACGGCAGCGGAGCGTCGCACACCCGCTACACCCGCACCTACCACGGCCTGCGCGTCTACGGCGGCGACTTCGTCATCCACGCCACGGCCAACGGCCAGTACGCCGGGGCCTCGGTGGGTCTCGCCGCCCCGCTGGCGCTCGGCACCAGCCCGAAGGTCACCTCGGCCAAGGCCAAGGCAGCCACGCGCAAGGAGTTCTCCGGCTCGCTCACCGCCGTGGGCACCCCGGAGCTCTTCGTCGACGCCAGCTCCGGCAAGGGCCGCCTGGCCTGGGAGACCGTCGCCACCGGCTGGAAGGCCGACAAGCAGACCCCGTCGAAGCTGCACGTGATCACCGACGCCGTCACCGGGGCGCTCATCGGCTCGTACGACGAGATCGAGTCGGTCGCCGGCAGCGGAACCGGCATCTACACCGGTGCGGTCGCCGTCGACACCACGCTCTCCGGCAGCACCTACCAGATGATCGACCCGGTGCGCGGCAACGGCACCACCTGCGACATGAACAACGGCACGTCGACCTGCACCACCTTCACCGACGCCGACAACGTCTGGGGCACCGGCGCCAACTCCAACCGGCAGTCGGCCGCCGTCGACGCCCACTTCGGGGCCGCCAAGACGTTCGACTACTTCAAGAACGTGCACGGCCGCAACGGCATCTTCGGCAACGGCGCGGGCGTGCCGAGCCGGGTGCACTACGGCAACAACTACGTCAACGCCTTCTGGGACGGCTCCCGGATGACCTACGGCGACGGCTCCGGCAACTCCCGCCCGCTGGTCTCCCTCGACGTGGCCGGCCACGAGATGAGCCACGGCGTCACCGAGGCGGTCGCCGGCCTGGTCTACTCCGGCGAGGCCGGCGGCCTCAACGAGGCCACCAGCGACATCTTCGGCAACATGGTGGAGTTCTACGCCGCCGCGCCGAGCGACCCGGGCGACTACCAGGTCGGTGAGAAGATCAACATCAACGGCGACGGCACGCCGCTGCGCTACATGTACAACCCGTCGCTGGACGGCTCGTCCGACTCGTGCTGGTCGACCAGCACGAAGAACCAGGACGTGCACTACTCGTCCGGCGTCGGCAACCACTTCTACTTCAACCTCGCCGAGGGCACCGGCGCCACCGCGTACGGCACCTCGCCGGTCTGCGGCTCCGCCCCGGCGATGACCGGCATCGGCCGGGCCAAGGCGGAGAAGATCTGGTTCCGCGCGCTCGACGTGTACTTCACCTCCACCACGTCGTACGTGAACAACACCACCCCGTCGAACACCGCGCGGGCGTACACCCTGCGGGCGGCCACCGACCTGTACGGCAGCTGCTCCACCGAGTACAAGGCCGTCCAGGCGGCGTGGACCGCGGTGAACGTGGCCGGCAGCGACGCGCCCTGCTCGTCGACCGGCAACGACTTCTCCGTCACGCTCTCGCCGACCTCCGGCTCGGTCACCGCCGGCGGCTCCGCCACCACCACCGTGGCCACCGCCACCACCAGCGGCACCGCGCAGACCGTGACGCTCTCCGCCTCCGGCCTGCCCGCCGGCGCGACCGCGTCGTTCAGCCCGGCCTCGGTGACCTCGGGCGCGTCGTCCACCCTCACCATCGCCACCGGCGCCAGCACCCCGGCGGGCACCTACGCCGTCACGGTCACCGGCACCGGCACGTCGGTGAACCACACGGCGACCTACACGCTGACGGTCAGCAGCGTCGGCGGCGGCTGCACCGGCGCCGGCCAGAAGCTCGGCAACCCCGGCTTCGAGTCCGGCAACACGGTGTGGACGGCCAGCTCGGGCGTCATCGCCGCGCACGGCGCCAGCCAGCCGGCCAACACCGGCACCTTCAGCGCCTGGCTGAACGGTGTCGGCCGCCGCAGCACCGAGACGCTCTCCCAGTCGGTGAGCCTGCCGGCCGGCTGCGCCTCGTACAACTTCAGCTTCTGGCTGCACATCGACTCGGCCGAGACCACCACGAGCACGCAGTACGACAAGCTCACGGTGCAGGTGCTCAACTCGTCCGGGACGGTGCTGGCGACCCTGGCCACGTACTCGAACCTGAACAAGGCCACCGGGTACGCGCTGAAGTCGTTCTCGCTGGCCTCGTACGCCGGCCAGACCGTCACGCTGAAGTTCACCGGCACGGAGGACTTCTCGCTCCAGACGTCCTTCGTCGTCGACGACACCGCGGTCGACGTCGCCTGACGTAGCCGTACCGCCTTCCGGCCCGGCGGCCACCCCACTCGGGTGGTCGCCGGGCCCACGTCGTTATGGTCGAGGGGTGGTGGCGGTGTCGGACGCGGAGCTGACCGTCGGGACGACCGGCCCGGTGGCCACGATCGTGATCTCCAACCCGGCGCGGCGCAACGCGATGACCCCGGCGATGTGGCGGCGGCTGCCGGTGCTGCTGGACCGGCTGGAGGCCGACGAACGGGTCCGCGCGCTGGTGCTCACCGGCGCGGCCGGCACCTTCTGCTCCGGCGCCGACCTCGGCGCCCTCGACGAACTGCTCGACGCCGGTGACGCCAGCATCGCCGTCGCCGCCGAGGAGCGGCTCGCCGCCTTCTCCCGGCCGACCGTCGCCGCGATCGAGGGTGCCTGCGTCGGGGGCGGCTGCCAGCTCGCGGTGGCCTGCGACCTGCGGCTCGCCGCCACCGACGCCCGGTTCGGGGTGCCGCCGGCCCGGCTCGGCCTGGTCTATCCCGCGCCCACCACCTGGCGACTGGCCCGGCTGGTCGGCCCGTCCGCCGCGAAGCACCTGCTCTTCACCGCGGAGCTGATCGAGGCCGAGCGGGCCCTGCGGATCGGGCTGGTCGACGAGGTGCTGCCGCCGGACGGGCTCGCTGCCCGGGTGGCGGCGCTCACCGCCGCGATCGCCGAGCGCTCCCGGCTCACCGTCGCCGCCGCGAAGGAGATCGTCGACGACCGGGCCGACGCGGAGCGGATCGCCTGGTGGCACGGGCAGGTCCGGGACAGCGGGGAGGCCCGGGAGGGGGCGGCGGCGGCCAACGAGCGCCGACCGCCCCGGTTCGGCTGGGCCCCGCCCTCCGCCGCCGGCCCCTCCACGACGGACCGGCCGGCATCCGGGCGGTGACCTGCCCGATCGGGTTTTCTCGATGATCGGTTGGTGCGGCGGGGCCCGTGCTGGCACGCTGTGCCGGTGCAGATCGATCAATTCCTCAACGGCCGGTACCGCCTGGGAGATCGCATCGGCAAGGGCGGCACGGCGGTGGTCCACCGGGCGTACGACGAGCTGCTGGAACGCGAGGTGGCGGTCAAGGTGCTGCTCGGTTCGGACCGGGCCGCCCGCCGACGCATCCGCGCCGAGGCGAAGGCCGCCGCCCGGCTGTCGCACCCGAACGTCACCAACGTCTACGACTACGGCGAGGCGCTGACCCGCACCGGCGAGGTCGCGCCGTACGTGGTGATGGAGCTGCTGCCCGGCCCCACCCTGGCCCGGCGGCTGGACGACGGGCCGCTGCCGGCGGTGGAGGGGCTGCGGATCTGCGCCGAGGTCGCCGCCGCGCTCGCCGCGGCGCACGCGCGGGGTCTGGTGCACCGCGACGTCAAACCGGCCAACGTCGTGCTCACGCCGTCCGGGGCGAAGGTGGTCGACTTCGGCACGGCCGCCGCCGTCGGCCAGCCGGAGATCGACTTCGACGGCAAGCTGCTGGGTACCCCCTCCTACCTGGCGCCGGAGCGGCTCGACGCCGGGGAGGTGGTGCCCGCCTCCGACGTCTACGCGCTCGGGCTGCTCGTCCACCTCGTGCTCACCGACGAGTTGCCCTGGGAGACCGACACCCCCACCCAGATGCTGCGGGCCCACGTCTACGTCGAGCCGAAACCCCTGCCGCCGGTCGACGGCGTGCCGGCCGAGGTCGCCGAGCTGTGCCGGCGCTGCCTCGCCAAGGACCCGGCCGCACGCCCGTCCGCCGAGGAGGCGGCGTCGCGACTGGCTGCGGTGGTCACCCGGATGCGGGCCGCGGAGGTGGCCCTGCCCGAGCCGGCCGCTGTCGCTCCGGCTGTTGTGGCTCCGGCTGCCGGTGACGGCCTGGCCGGTGACGGTGCTGATCGGCCCGGCGGTGCGGCCGGGGCGGCGGCCGGCCCCGGTGCTGCGCCGCGCGGGCCCGCACCGCGCCCTGTGCCACGCCGGGTCCCGGTCCGGTGGCGGTACCGGGCCCCGCTCGTCATCGGCGCCGCGCTGGTCATCGCCGTGGCGGCGGCCGGCTCGCTCGCCGACTCGTCCCGCCCGCACCGGCCCGGGACGGCCGGTCCGACCGCGTCGCCGGCACCCTCCGCCGACGGGGTCGTCGCCCCCGTCGGCGGGGTCCAGCCCACCGGTGAACTCGGCCTCCCCGGCGGGGACGGCGGCCTGCCGCGTCCCGGCGACCCGGCACGCAGCCCCGACCCGGGCGGCGGCGCCCCGGGCCCGTCGACCCCCGGCGAGTCGGGCAGGTCGCCGTCGGCTCCGGGTGCCCCGTCCGCGTCCCCGTCCGCCCCGGGCTCCGGTGACGCCCCGGCCGATCCGGCCGAGCCGGCCCCCGCCGAGCCGCCGGCGGTCGCGGTGCGCGCGAGCGGCGGCACCGTCCGGGTCGCCTGCACGGGTCAGATCGCGGCGGTGACGTCGACCGCGCCGGCGGACGGCTACCAGGTCGAGGAGTATGTGCCGGGCCCCGCCCGGGAGATCCGCGTCGTGCTCGGCTCCGCCACCCACGCCAGCGACGTCCGGGCGAGCTGCGCCAACGGCAAGGTGGTGCCGAGGGTACGCGAGACCAAGCGCTGACCGTGCCCCGGCGGCCCTGCCGGCAGTAGCCCTGCCTGCGATGGCCCTGCCTGCGGTGGCCCGAAGTCCGGTGGCCCTGCCTTCGGTGACTCGGCCGGGGCCGGCGGGTGCCGCGCCGGGGCGTACCCCCGACGCGGCCCCCCGTTCCCGCCGGCCGGCCGGTCACCGCCCCGCCAGCGACGCCCAGCTCGGGACGGCCGGCTCGTGCCGCAGCGGCATGCCCGCCTCGGCGGGCGTCCGGTCGCCCTTGCGCTGGTTGCACGCGTAGCAGGCGGCGGTGGTGTTGCGCCAGGTGTTCCGGCCGCCGCGTGAGCGGGGCAGGACGTGGTCGATGGTGCTGGCCGGCCCGCCGCAGTAGGCGCAGCACCGGTCGTCGCGGCGCAGCACGCCCGTCCGGGACCAGGCCGGGCCGGCGCGCAACCGCCAGCGGGTCACGACGTACCGGACGAGGCGGACCACCCGGGGGACCGGGAAGATCCCGATCACCCGGTCCGGCTCGGCCTCGTGGATCTCGGCGACCCGCCGGCAGAGCATCCGGATCGCGTGCTGGACGGTGACCCGGTGCAGCGGGCCGAGGTCGGCGTTGACGACGAGGACGGCGTCCACCGGGTCTCCTCCCAGGGCTGACGGTGGGGCCGGGCCGGACAGCGAAGAGCCGCCCGGGTCCGGCGGAGGACGGGCGGCTCGACACGTGCGGACACGCGTCAGTCGGGCCACTCGTGCCGGGGCACAGCGAATCGGCAACCGTCGACGGCCAGGGCCGACGGCACGTCTCTGACGTGCGATAACGGCATGGCTGTCTCCCGGCTGGCTGGTTGACTTTGCGCGATCACGGTAGGTCGGCGGGGGCGGGGCCGGCAACGTATTTCGATCCTCCGGGGATCTGGTCCGGGTGCCCCTGCCGTCGGCTCCGGGCCGCGGCCCGCGCGTCGGCCAGCGGCCCGTCGACCCGGCCGGCCATCCGCACGGTCAGCTCGCCCTCCAGCAGCGGCCGGTTCACTTCCCCGGCGACCGCGAGGGTCGGCCCGGACACCGTCCGCCAGATCGCGGTCAGCCCGGCGCCGAGCCCGACCAGGGCGACGGCCGCGCGGGTGGTGGGGGAGCCTGCCGCCGTCAGCACGTCGCGCCACAGCTCGCGGGCCAGCTCGTCGCGGGCGAGCCCTGTCGGACGCCCCGGGCACCCCTTCGAGCATATGCACCAATAGTTTGCTTTGTGGAGAATTGAGGGGCAGGTTCGGGACCTTCGGCGGGTGCCGGACGGGTCCTTTCGCACCACCATCGGGATCGTTGGCGGTCGATTCTGAAGATGACAGTGACGCCGCAACCGCCGAGGTGTGACAGATGAAGGCCGAACCGAGGATCGCCCCGTCGACCGAACTCGACGCCATGGTCGACGCGCTCGTCTCCGACGGGCTCAAGGCCCTGGCCGAGTACGACCGGTTCACCCAGGAGGAGATCGACCGGATCGTCCGCAAGGCGTCCGTGGCCGCCCTGGACCGGCACGCCGAACTCGCCCGGCTCGCCGTGGCGGAGACCGGCCGGGGGGTCTTCGAGGACAAGGCCGTGAAGAACATCTTCGCCTGCGAGCACGTCACCCACAGCATGGCGCGGGTGCGGACCGTCGGGATCATCAGCCGCGACGAGATCGACGGCATCGTGGAGATCGCCGACCCGGTCGGCGTCGTCGCCGGCATCACCCCGGTCACCAACCCCACCTCGACCACCATCTTCAAGGCGCTACTGGCGCTGAAGACCCGCAACCCGATCGTCTTCGCGTTCCACCCGTCGGCGCAGCGGTGCAGCGTGGAGGCGGCCCGCACCGTCCGCGACGCGGCCGTCGCGGCGGGCGCGCCCGAGCACTGCGTGCAGTGGATCGAGCAGCCGTCGGTCGAGGCGACCACCGCGCTCATGCGCCACCCCGGCATCGCCACCATCCTCGCCACCGGCGGCAACGCGATGGTCCGCGCGGCGTACTCGGCGGGCAAGCCAGCGCTCGGCGTCGGGGCGGGCAACGTGCCCGCGTACGTCGAGGCCAGCGCGAAGCTCAAGCGCGCCGTCAACGACATCGTGCTGTCCAAGTCGTTCGACAACGGCATGATCTGCGCCTCGGAGCAGGCGGTGATCCTCGACGAGGCCGTCGCCGACGCCGCGCTCGACGAGTTCCGGGCCCTGCACGCGTACGTGGCGTCGGCGCAGGACAAGGCGAAGCTGGAGGCGCTGCTGTTCCCCGCCGGCCGGCTCAACCCGGACGTCGTCGGGCGGTCGGCGGAGTGGATCGCCGAGCGGGCCGGGATCACCGTCCCGCCGCGTACCTCGATCATCCTGGCGGAGGTGGACCGCGTCGGCCCCGACGAGCCGCTGACCCGGGAGAAGCTCTGCCCGGTCCTCGCGGTGCTGCGCGCCGCGACCCGCGAGCAGGGCCTGCGGTACGCCGAGGAGATGGTCGAGTTCCACGGCCTCGGCCACAGCGCGGTGATCCACACCGAGGACGAGGCGCTGGTCGAGGAGTTCGGGCAGCGGGTCAAGGCGGTCCGGATCATCTGGAACTCGCCGGCCTCCCAGGGCGGCATCGGCGACATGTACAACGCGTTCCTGCCGTCGCTGACCCTCGGCTGCGGCAGCTACGGCCGCAACTCGGTGTCGAACAACGTCTCGGCGGTCAACCTGGTCAACATCAAGCGGATCGGCCGGCGGACCAACAACATGCAGTGGTTCAAGGTCCCGTCGAAGATATACTTCGAGCCGAACGCGCTGCGCTACCTCGCCGAGATGCCGGACGTGCACCGGGTCACCGTTGTCACCGACGCCACCATGACCCGCCTCGGCTTCGTCGACCGGGTCAACCGGATCCTCCAGCGCCGCCCCGGCCGGGTCGCGCTCCAGATCATCGACGACGTCGAGCCCGAGCCCAGCGTGGAGACCGTCGACCGGGGCGCCGCCCTGATGCGTTCCTTCCAGCCGGACACGATCATCGCCCTCGGCGGTGGCTCGGCGATGGACGCCGCCAAGGTGATGTGGCTGCGCTACGAGCACCCCGAGGTGGTCTTCGACGACCTGCGGGAGAAGTTCTTCGACATCCGCAAGCGCGCCTTCGCCTTCCCCACCCTCGGCGAGCGGGCCCGGCTGGTCTGCGTGCCGACCACCTCGGGCACCGGGGCGGAGGTGACCCCGTTCGCGGTCATCACCGACCGGCGTACCGGCAGGAAGTACCCCCTCGCGGACTACGCGCTCACCCCGACCGTGGCGATCGTCGACCCGGTGCTGACCGCCAGCATGCCGCGCGCCATCGCCGCCGACAGCGGCTTCGACGCGCTCACCCACGCCATCGAGGCGTACGTGTCGGTCTACGCCAACGACTTCACCGACGGCCCGGCCCTGCACGCGATCAGACTGGTCTTCGCCAACCTGGAGCGCTCGGTGACCGGCGGCGACGCGGGCCCCGCCGGGATTGGAAGCGACGCCGCCGGGGCGCGGACGCACGCCGTGGCCAGCGACGCCGCCGGGGCGCGGGAACGGATGCACAACGCCGGCACCATCGCCGGGATGGCGTTCGGCAGCGCGTTCCTCGGCATCGTGCACGCCATGTCGCACACCCTCGGGGCGACCTTCCACATCGCCCACGGACGCACCAACGCGGTGCTGCTGCCGCACGTCATCCGATACAACGGCACCGTCCCGTCGAAGCTCTCCGGCTGGCCCAGGTACGAGAGCTACCGCGCGCCGGAGCGGTTCGCCGAGATCGCCCGGACGCTGGGCCTGCCGGCGGCCACCCCGGCCGAGGGCGTGGAGTCGCTGGCGGCGGCCGTGGAGCGGCTGCGCGACGCGGTCGGCATCGAGCCGTCGTTCGCCGCGATCGGGGTCGACGAGGCCGCGTTCGAGGCGGCCCTGCCGCAGCAGGCGATCAACGCCTACGAGGACCAGTGCGCGCCGGCCAACCCGAGGATGCCGATGCTCGACGACATGCAGCAGCTCATGCGGGCGGCGTACCACGGCACGCGCTGGGCCGCCTGACGCGCGGTGTTGGGAGGGGCGGTGTTGAGAGGGGGCCCTTCCTATACAGAATGCGTTGACAAGGTGCCCTTCCTCACCTCCGGGCGAGGAGGCCGCGGGGGCGGATCGAGTGGACCGGCTCGGCCGCCCGGCCCTCGGCGCGCAGGATGTGGTTCGCGGCGACGATCCCCGTCGCCGCGGACCGTTCCATCAGGGCGCTCGGGAAGTCGGTGCGGATGCCGTCGCCGGCCAGGTACAGGCCCTCGGCGTCGGTGCGCACCCCCGGCCGCCGGGCGTGACTGCCCGGGGTGAACGCCGGGGCCTGCGCTTCCACCCGGGCCCGCAGTTCGCGTACCCGCAGCCGGGCCGCCTCCGGCCACAGCGCCACCAGCTCGGCGCGCATCCGCTCGGCCAGCTCCTCGGCCGGCACGCCCGGCTCGCAGGCGTACGCGTGCAGCTCCAGCACCGAGCCGCCGGTGCGCTCCGCCCAGCGGCGGGACTCGTTCTCCAGCCGGTGATAGAGCGTCACCGAGTCCAGGGTGGGCTGCCGGGACACCCCGCTGAACACCGCCCGCCCGGCGTCGACGTCCCCGTCGCACCAGTAGCGGGCCACCGCGTACGGCGGGCCGGGGGCGCCGAACGCGGGCATCGCCGCCACCAGCGCGGGGGCGGCCCCGGCCAGCACCGGCGAGGCCCCGACGAGGGCGGCCAGGGCCGGCGGGTCGACGGCGAGCACCACGTGCCCGGCCGGGTACGCCGTGCCGTCGGCGGCGCCCACCCGCCAGCCGTCGGGGGTGCGGTCCAGCCGGGTCGCGGCGACGCCGGTGCGCACCCGCCCGCCGTGGCGCTCGACGTGCCGGGCCAGCGGCTGCCAGATGGCGGTGCCGTAGTCCTCGTCGGGGCAGTCGAACGCCAGCCCCTCCGGGTTGCCGAGCAGATAGAAGTGGAACTGGGCGATCATCTCGGCCGCCGACATCTCCGCCTCGTGGTTGAAGAACGAGTGGGAGAAGACCTCGAACAGCATCGCGCGGGCCCGGTCGGGCAGCCGCAGCGAGTCCAGCAGCTCGTCGGCGCAGATGCCATCGAACTCGGCGTACGTGCGCACCGGGTCGTAGGTGAGCAGCGGCAGCGCGGCGTCCCGGTCCATCGCCCGCAGGTCGGCCAGGCGCAGGCTCGGGCTGCGCAGCAGCAGGGCGAGCAGGTTGGCCGGCGGGGCCGGGGGCAGCCGCCCGAACTCCTCCGTCGGCCAGTCGGCGCTCAGGATCGGATAGCCCGGAATCGGCTTGAGGAACCGCAGCCCCGGGTCGATCCGGCGCAGGATCGACCGCCAGTTGTAGTACTGCCGGAAGAACGCGTGGAAGCCGTGCTCGTTGGCCTGGACGCCGTCGGCCAGCTGCTGCGGCCACGCGCCGAGCCGGCCGCCGAGGGTCGCCGCGGCCTCCAGCACGGTCACCCGCACCCCGTGCTCGGCGAGCACCACCGCCGCCGACATGCCGGCGATCCCGCCGCCGACGACCACGGTGTCCACGGGGCGCGGCACGCGGCGGGCGCCACCGCCACGGCCACCAGGGTCCACCACGTGCTGCCGTACGCCGATGAGCCGACCCACCACCCGAGACAGCGCCATGCGCCCAGTCTGCCCGAGGGCAAGGAAGGGCCCCTTGTCAACGCCTGCGGTAGAGAAGGGTCCCCTTCTTACACCCCCCGGCGGGGCCTCAGCGTGCGCGGGCAGCGCGCGGGGCCTCAGCGCGCGGGGCAGCGGCGTTCGCGGTCGGAGGCGGGCCAGACGTACTCCAGGTTCGGGTCGACGTCGCCGAACAGGGGCCCGTAGTGCCCCGGGTCCTTGCGCAGCAGCGACGAGCGGTGGCTGCGGTGCAGGTCGTCGCGGCCCAGCCACGGCGGCAGCTCACCGGTGTCGGCCAGCTCCGCCTGGGTTCGTACGGTGGTCACGCCGCAGGCGGCGGCGAGGTCGACGGCCAGCGTCGCCGCGCAGGTGTCGGCCCGCCCCGGTTCGCACCACACCGCGCAGACGTCCAGGCCGTAGCGGACCAGTGCCTCCTCGTACCCGGCCCACATCCTCACCGCCGGGTGGTTGCGCCAGCCGTACCCCGGCCGGGTCAGCCCGCGCAGCACCTGGATGGCCTCCACCCGTTGCTTGCCGAGCCGCCGGGCGTCCAGCGCCCGCGCGCTGGCCAGGAAGTCCGGGTACGGCAGGAACGTCTGCATGCTGCTGCTCTACCCGCCCCGAGACCCGACAACCGTTCCCGACGGTCGTTCATGATCACGGGGCTTGCAGCACGGGGCTGCGCGGCCTCCCGGCCGCTGACTACGATTCGGCGCATGGCGGAGCCCCTGCGTGACCGCGCGCGCCGCGCCACCGGCTGGCGGCTGCGGATGAACGGGGAGACCCGCCCGCACTACGTCGTCTGCGGGTCGGACCCGCTGGCGTACTGGGTCGTGCGGGCGCTGCTCGCCACCGAGCTGGACAGCGGCCGCATCCGGATCACCCTGGTGGTGCCGGAGCGCCGCCGCTCCGACGGCCCGGACGGGCGCGACGTCCCCGGCCTCCAGGTCGTCCGGGCCGTCCGGCTCGACGAGGTGACGTTCCGCCGGGCCGGGCTGTCCGGCGCGGACGGGCTGGCGCTGCTGCACCAGGACGACGTCGGCAACATGCACGCCGCGCTCTGCGCGCAGGAGGTGGAGCCCCGGCTGCGGCTGGTGGTACGCATGTTCAACACCAGCCTCGCCAACGGGCTGCGGCAGCTCTTCCCCGACTCGGCGGTGCTCTCGGACGCCTCCATGGCCGCCCCCGCGTTCGTGGCCGCCGCCCTCGGCGAGGTCGCCCCGACCCATTTCCGGCACGCCGGGCGCACCCTCTACGTGGCGCGCCGCGCCGACGTACGCGAAACGGACGTGGTGTGCGGGGTGGCCGACACCCGGGATGCGGCCCGGCCCGGGGTCCTGCCGGCCGACGAGGCGACGGCCGACGTGGTGCTGGCCGAGGCGACCGGGCAGCCGCCGGGCACCGAGCTGGCCGCCCGCCGGCTGGTCCGCGCCCGCCGCCGCCGGCAGCCGGTCGCCGTGCTGCTCCGGGCGGTCCGCAGCTTCGCCACCCGCAAGATCGGGATCGCGGTGCTGGTGCTGCTGGCCGTCATCGCCGCGCTGGGCTGGCTCAACGCCCGGGCTGCGCACGTGGGCTGGGCCGACGCGCTCTACCTCACCCTGGTCACCACGCTCACCGGCGAGGACCCGGACGTCGCCAAGCCCGTCGCCGCCCAGGTCATGCAGGTGGTGCTCAACCTGGCCGGGTTGGCGCTGATCCCGCTGATCACGGCCGTGGTGGTCGACGGGATCGTCAACGCCCGGCTGGCCCTGCACGCCGGCCGGATCCAGCCCGCCCGGTCCGGGCACGTCGTGGTCGTCGGGCTGGGCAACATCGGCACCCGCGTCATGGCCCAGCTCAACGACTTCGGCGTCGAGGTGGTGGCCATCGACAAGGACCCGGACGCCCGGGGCGCGTCGCTGGCGCACCGGCTCGGCGTGCCGTTGGTGGTCGGCGACGCCGGTCGGGAGGAGACGCTGCGCTCGGCGTCCGTCGAGACCTGCCAGGCCCTCGTGGTGGTCTCCACCGACGACGACGTCAACCTGCGGGCCGCGCTGAACGCGCGGGGGCTCACCCCCGACCTGCGGGTGGTGCTGCGCCTGTTCGACGGCGACTTCGCCGAGCGCGTCCAGAAGGCGTTCGGCATCGGCATCTCGCGCAGCGTGTCGTACCTTGCCGCGCCGTCGTTCGCCGCCGCGCTGCTGGACCGGGCGGTGATCGCCACCATCCCGGTCGGCCGGCACGCGCTGCTGGTCACCGAGGTCCAGGTGGTCGCCGGGTCGCCGCTGGACGGCCGCCCGCTGGCCGCCGTGGCCCAGCCCGGCGCGGTACGCCTGCTCGCGCACGCCCGCCCCGGCCAGAAGGCGGACTGGTCGGCCGACCACCGTCTGGTGATCACGGCCGGGGACCGGCTGACCGTGGTGGCCCGCCGGGCGGGGCTGACCGCCCTGCTGCGCGAGACGACCCCGCCTCCGCCGCAGCCCCCGCCTGCCGCCCCGGCCGGCCCACCCCCGCCCAGGACGAGCGAAGAGTAGTGCGCGTCCGGCTAGCCACTTGCTCCGCACTACTTCCAAGGTACTGTGGAAGTCGTGACGGCTGTATACGAAGAACTCCCGTTCAGCGAGTTCCTGCACAGGCCAGCGGCTGTGGCCGACCGGTTGGACTCCGTACGCGCCCTGCGGCTGCGGCGACGCGGCGCAGGGGATCTGGCGCTGACCCGTGCAGACCAGTTGGAGCAGGATGCCGTCGTCATCGACTTCACCGCGCGTCTGCTGGCTGGTCTGGTCCGTACCCAGTCTCCCGACGCCGTGCGCCGGGTGCTGGGTGAGGCGCTGCCATGGGTGTCCTTCCTGCCTGAGGACGACGTCGACCAACTGCTGGGCGAGCTGATCGAGGTGGCGCAGGGCGCGGCGTCGCTGGAGAACCTGTCGCCGGTGGCGGTGCTGTTGGCTCAGTGGCGGCACACCGCCGAGATCCACGCCGACCCGACGCTGCTGGAGATCCTGACCCGAGAGCCGGCCGGTGATCTCGGCCCGGTGCCCGCCCCCGAGGTTCGCCAGTGAGTCCGAAGCGGGGAGATCGGGCGGCCCCGCCCGCCGTCGGCACCGAGTTCGAGCTGCGTTTCGCCGACTCCGCGGCGGCCGACGGCTGGGAGCAGCTCGCCCGGCAGGCGCCGGGAAACCTCCGGCGGGCCTATAAGGCACTGCGGGCAGATCCGAGGTCGAGGACGACGCCTGAGCGGCAGCACCGCCTCAAGGGCACACTCGCGTCGGCGGTCTGGAAGGGGGAGCAGTTCGAGCGCTGGCAGTACGAGGTGACCGGTGGGGGGCGGATCTGGTACCTGATCGACGATGGCCGGCGTACGATCTGGCTCACCTATGCCGGTGCCGGGCATCCCCGCGAGACGGACTGATCGGCGCAGTACGAACTGGTCATCTCCGGGGGCGTAGGGCGTACCAGGCGGCGCCGAGGGCGAGCACGCCGAACCCGGTGAGCACGCTGGGCAGCGGCAGGCTGACCGCGAGCGCCACGCAGCCGACCAGCCCCAGCACGGCGAGCAGCCGCACCGGCAGCCGGCGGCCCGGGTCCCGGCCCAGGGTGAGCGCCGACGCGTTGGTGATGGCGTAGTAGACCAGCACCGTGCAGCTGGAGAAGCCGATCGCCCCGCGTACGTCGCCGACGAGGACCACGGCTGTCACCACGGCGGCCACGGCCAGCTCGGCCCGGTGCGGCACCCGGCGCACCGGGTGCACGGCGGCCAGGCCGTGCGGCACGTCCCGGCGGCGGGCCATCGCTAGCAAGGTCCGGCCCACCCCGGCGACCAGCGACAGCAGCACCCCGGTCACCGCGACGGTCGCCCCGGCGCGCACCACCCAGGCGAGGCCGGGCAGCCCGGCGGCGGTCACCACGTCGGCCAGGGGGGCGGCGGACGCGGCCAGCCGCTCGGGGCCGAGCACCCCGAGCGCCACCACCGCCAGCACCAGGTAGATGGCCAGCACCACGCCGAGGGCCAGCGGCACCGCCCGGGGGATCGTCCGCTCCGGGGCGTGCACCTCCTCGCCGAGGGTGGCGATCCGGGCGTACCCGGCGAAGGCGAAGAAGAGCAGCCCGGCGGCGGCCAGCACGCCGTGCCCGCCGCCGAGGTCACCGCCGCCGAAGGCACCCGGCCCGGCGATCCGGCCCGCGTCGAAGTCGCCGCCGAGCAGGCCGGCCCCCGCCACCAGAGCCAGCACCGCCAGCACCACGCCCACCAGGGCCTTCGTGGCCGTCGCGGTCTTGCCGATGCCGTGCAGGTTCACGGCGGTCACCGCCGCGACGGCGGCGACGGCGACGAACCGGGCGCGCCCCGGCCAGAGGTACGCCCCGATGGTCAACGCCATCGCCGCGCAGCTCGCCGTCTTGCCGACCACGAACCCCCAGCCCGCCACGAAGCCGGCGAACGGGCCCAGCCGTTCCCGCCCGTAGACGTACGTGCCGCCGGACTCCGGGTAGCGGGCGGCCAGCCGGGCCGAGCTGGTCGCGTTGCAGAACGCCACGAACCCGGCCAGCGCCAGCGCCACCAGCAGGCCCGCCCCGCCGGCCGACGCCGCCGCCGGGGCGAAGACCACGAAGACGCCCGCGCCGAGCATCGACCCCAGACCGATGACCACCGCATCGGGTACGCCCAACCGCCGCGCCAGCCGCTCCACGCCTCGGACCCTAGGGGGTCGAGGTGAACAGCGCGGGACGATCCCAGCCGGCCAGCCACCGGCGGGGCAGCGGCACGTCGTCCCACGGCACCCGGTGCAGCAGCCGGTCGAGCACGAGCCCCAGCAGCAGCGCAGCCAGCCCGTCGGTGAGCCAGTGGTAGTTCAGGTACGTCGTGGTGACCAGCAGGATCGCCGGCGGCGCGAACCGGATCAGCCGGTGCGTCGCCGGGCGCAGCCGCCCGGCCGTCAGCGCGACGAGCAGCGCCGCGATCACCCCGTACCAGACGATCGCGTTCGCCACATGCCCCGACGGGTACGACATCGAGTACGCCCCGGCCGGCAGGTGGTTGAAGATGCGCACCGCCTCCTCGGGCGGCAGGAACGGCGGTTTCACGCTGGCGGTCGGCGCGGCCCGGTCGGTCCAGAGCTTCAGCGGCCCGATGGTCGCAGACGTCAGCAGGAACGCCCCGCCGACCAGCAGGAACGGCCGCACCGAGCGCCGCCGCCACGCCACGGCCACCGCCAGCGCGCCGGAGACCGGCATGAGCAGCCAGCCGCCCTGCCCGAGCAGGTTGAACACCTGGGCGGTCCGGTAGAGCGGCACCGGGTCGTTGGCGAACGCCCACCGGCTCACCGCGAGGTCGAGCCCGAGCAGCGCCCCCCGGGCCAGCGCGAGGGTGATTGTCGCCAATCCGGCGAGCAGGAGTGCGTCGCACCACCAGCCGGCCGGGCGTACGGGCCTGAGCTGCACTTTCCGCCGTACCGTCTGGGTCTCGCGCACGCGACCACGCTACCGGGCCGCTGCCCGCCCGCTGTGGGGCGAGCCACGATGGGGAGCGCTGCGGCGGGCGACCCGTCATGCTTGTCGGCGTGCGGATCACCTCTGCCCTCGTGGACCCGGCGCTGCTAGACCTTCCCTGGTCGACCCCGCTGGAGGAGTGGCCTGCCGAGCACCTGGTGGCGCTGCCGCAGGGCATCTCCCGGCACATCGTGCGCTTCGTCCGCCTCGGCGGGTACGTCTACGCGGTCAAGGAGACCGGCGAGCGGGTCGCCGAGCGGGAGTACGACCTGCTGCGGGCGCTGGAGCGGATCGACTTCCCGGCGGTGGAGGCGGTGGCCATCGTCGCCGACCGGCAGACCGACGACGGGGAGCCGCTGGACCCGGTGCTGATCACCCGGCACCTCCAGTTCTCGCTGCCCTACCGGGCGCTGTTCTCCCACACGCTGCGCCCGGAGACGATGGGCCGGCTGCTCGACGCGCTGGCCGCCCTGATCGTCCGGATGCACCTCACCGGTTTCTTCTGGGGCGACTGCTCGCTGTCGAACACGCTGTTCCGCCGCGACGCGGGCGCGTTCGCCGCGTACCTGGTGGACGCCGAGACCGGGGCCCTGCACAACTCGCTCTCCAACGGCCAGCGCGGCGAGGACCTGGAGATCGCCCGGGTCAACATCTTCGGCGAGGCGCTCGACCTCCAGGCCGCCGGCCTGCTGCACGAGTCGATCGACCCCGAGGTGGTGTGCGAGGAGGTCGTGCAGCGCTACGAGCGGCTCTGGCACGAGATCACCTACGAGCAGCAGGTCGAGCGGGAGGCCCGGCACGACATCGAGGGCCGGATCCGCCGCCTCAACGAGCTGGGCTTCGACGTGGCCGAGGTGGCCATGTCGAGCATCTCCGACGGGCGGTACCTGGTGCGGCCCAAGGTGGTCGACGCGGGCTACCACCACCGCCGGCTGCTCCGCCTGACCGGGCTGGACGCCGAGGAGAACCAGGCCCGCAAGCTGCTCAACGACCTCGACGCGTACCGGGCGGAGAGCGACCTGACCGACGAACAGCAGGCCTCCCACCGCTGGCTCACCGAGGTCTTCGAGCCGGTGGTCCGGGCGGTGCCGGCGCACCTGCGGCGCAAGCTGGAGCCGCAGGAGCTGTTCGCGCAGATCATCGAGCACAAGTGGCTGCTCTCCGAGCGGGCCGGCCGGGACGTGGGCATGCGGCACGCGGTGCAGTCGTACCTGGCCGACGTGCTGGTGCACCGCCCCGACGAGCAGGCCGTCCTCGGTGTCGAGGTCGACGCCCTGCCCTGACCCGGCCGGCCCCCGCGCCGCCGGGCCGCCCGAGAGGCGGCCCGGCGGCCCCGGCGCGGGGTGTCACTCCACCCAGGAGCCGCCGCGCATCACCCGGACCACGTTCAGGTCGTCGTCGAGGACGACCAGGTCGGCGCGGAGGCCGACCTGGAGCGCGCCGACCCGGTCGCCGAGGCCGATGGCGCGGGCCGGGGTGGTGGCCACCATCCGGCAGGCGTCCGCCATCGGCACGCCCGCGTGCACGGCGTGCCGCAGGGCGGCGTCCATGGTGAGGGTGCTGCCGGCGATCGCCCCGTCGGCCGCCAGCCGGGCCACCCCGTCGGCGACGGTGACGGCCTGGCCGCCCAGCTCGTACTCGCCGTCGGGCATGCCGGCGGCGGACATCGCGTCGGTGATCAGGGCGGCCCGTTCGGGGCCGGCGGTCGCGGTGACGAAGGCGAGCATCCCGTCGTGCAGGTGCACCCCGTCGGCGACCAGCTCGCAGACGACGTGCGGGGCGTCCAGCAGGGCCACGACGGGGCCGGGCTCGCGGTGGTGCACCGGGCGCATGCCGTTGAACAGGTGGGTGCCGACGCTCGCGCCGGCCGCCACGGCGGCCCTGGTCTGGTCGTACGTGGCGTCGGTGTGGCCGACGGCGGCGACGACCCGGTGGGCGGTGAGCAGCTTGATCGCCTCCAGCGCGCCGTCTCGCTCGGGGGCCAGGGTGACCATCCGCACCGCGCCCCCGCCCAGCTTGATCAGCTCGGTCAGTTCGTCGACGGACGGGTCGCGGAGGAACTGCGGGTTCTGCGCGCCGCACCGGGCCGGGGAGAGGTACGGCCCCTCGAAGTGGACGCCGGCCAGCGTTCCCTCCTCGACGAGCGGCCGGTATGCGGTCGTCGCCGCCCGCATCAGCTCGAACGGCGAGCTGACCAGGCTGGCCAGCAGGGTGGTGGTGCCGTGCCCCAGGTGGAAGGCCGCCGCCTGGCGGGCGGATTCGGCGTCGCCGGTGGTGAAGGTGTGCCCGCCGCCGCCGTGGGTGTGCATGTCCACGAAGCCGGGGACGATCCAGTGCCCGTCGCGCACCGACGGGTACTCGGCGGCGGCGGTGATCCGGTCGCCGTCGAGTTCCACGCAGCCCTGCCGGATCACGCCGGTCGGGGTCACCACCTTGCCGTTAACCCGCAGGGTCATCAGTTTCTCCAGACCTGTGTGAGGCGTGCCGGTACGGATCAGCGGGCGTCGAGCGCCAGCAGGGCGGCGCCGAGGCAGCCGGCCTCGTCGCCGAGGGCCGCCGCGACGAGGCGCGGCCGGCGGTGGAACGTCATCCGCTCGCGCAGCGCCGCGCGCAGCGGGTCGAACAGGCGGGGGCCGGCCTGGGCGAGGCCGCCGCCGAGCACGACGGTCTGCACGTCGAAGAGGGCCTGGCCGGTGGCCAGCCCGTCGGCCAGCGCCTCGACCGCCTCCGCCCAGACCCGCCCGGCGACGGTTTCCCCGGCGGCGGCCCGGTCGGCCACCTCGGCGGCGGTTGCGGGAATGTCGGGCGGTCCGCCGCCGTTCCCCGCCGTGCCGTTCCCCGCCGCGCGGGTCAGCCCCGCGCCGGTCAGCTCCGCGTACCGGCGGGCGATCGCCGAGGCGGAGGCGACCGCCTCCAGGCAGCCGTCGCGCCCGCAGCCGCAGCGCGGGCCACCGGGGCGGACCAGGATGTGGCCGATCTCCCCGGCGGCACCGTGCGCGCCGGTGGCGGCCGACCCGTCGACTACGTGGGCGGCGGCGATGCCGGTGCCGATCGCGACGAAGAGCACGTGCCCGGTGCCCCGGCCCGCGCCGAGCCGGGCCTCGGCGAGCCCGCCGACGCGCACGTCGTGGCCGAGCGCCGTGGGCAGCCCGAGCCGCGCCGCCGCCAGGTCCCGCAGGGGTACGTCCCGGAAGCCCACGTTCGCCGACCAGACCGCCACCCCGGCGGCCTCGTCGACGACGCCGGGCACGGCGATCCCCAGCGCGACGGGGTCGAGCCCGTCGGCGCGGGCCTTGCCGGCCAGCCCGTCGGCGACGTCGAGGATCGTCTCGACGACGGCTTCGGGGCCCCGGCCCGCGTCGGTGGGGTGCCGCTCGGCGTGCACGACGGTGCCGTCCGGGCGGACCAGCGCGCACTTCATGCCGGTGCCGCCCACGTCCAGCGCGACGACGACGTCGGCTGGGCTGACGACGTCGGCTGGGTTCACGCGAGGACCACGGAGCGGGTCAGGTGGCGGGGCGCGTCGGGGTCGAGGCCCCGGCTGGTGGACAGGGCGACGGCGAACCGCTGGGCGAGGATCAGGTCGGCCATCGGGTCGACCGGCGTACGCCCGGCGGCCCAGCTCGAGAGCACGGTGCGGCAGCCGTGGGTGCGGCTGTGCACGAAGGCGGCCCCGGTGGCGGCGACGTCCTCGGCGAGCCCCTCCGGGATGTCGCCGAACGCCCAGACCAGCCGGCCCGGCGCGGCCACCGAGATGGGGCCGTGCCGGTAGTCCATGGCCGGGTACGCCTCGGCCCAGAAGGTGGCCGCCTCGCGGCACTTGAGCGCGGCCTCCTGGGCCAGCCCGATCGTCCAGCCCCGGCCGAGGAAGGTGACCTGCTCGATGTGGGCCGGGTCGATCGGCAGCGGGGCCCGGACGGCGACCTCGGCGTCTGCGGAGAGCGCGGCGAGGTTGTCGCCGAGGTGGGCGCGGAGCAGGGCCAGGGCGGTGGTGGCGAACCGGGTCTGCACCACGGACCGCTCGTCGGCGAAGGGCATGGCGACCACGGCGGAGGCGACGTCCACGGCGGGGGAGACCGGGTCGCCGACGATGACGGTGGTGGGGATCCGGCCGCGCAGCGCGGCGAGCAGCTCCAGCACCTCGGTGGTGGTGCCGGACCGGGTGACGGCGATCAGCCGGTCGTAGCGGCGGCCCGTGGGGAACTCGGACGCCTGGAACGCGTCGGTCTCGCCGTGGCCGGCGGCCTCGCGCAGCCCGGCGTACGCCGTCGCCATGAACCACGACGTGCCGCAGCCGACGACGGCGACCCGCTCCCCGGGGCGCGGCAGGTGCTCGGCGACCGTGGGGGACAGCAGCGCTGCCTCCCGCCAACAGTCGGGTTGACTCGCGATCTCTGCGGGCACGAACGCCATGAGAACTCCTCGCTGGGAGGTCGTGCGCAATACGGCGCAATACGGCCGCCTTTCGCGCGTTATTCTGCGCGAAACCTCGCGTCCCTGGCAACCGGGTCCCCGATCGCGCAGAGCGGAGTTTTGCACCTTCTAGTTTCGCGCACTACTGTGCACGCAATCGATCACCCTTCGTGCAGTCAGTGGAGGCCCCGCAGTGGACCGGTACGCCCGATGGAACGCGCTGCTGGAGATGCTCACTGACAACGGCCGGGTGAGCGTGGAGGAGGCCGCCGGGCGGCTGGACGTCTCCCAGGCCACCATCCGGCGCGACTTCGACCAGCTCGCCCAGCAGCAGATGATCACCCGCACCCGGGGCGGCGCGGTCGCCAACGGCGTCTCCTACGACCTGCCGCTGCGCTACAAGACCGCCAAGCACTCGGCCGAGAAGCAGCGCATCGGCGCGGCCGCCGCCGCGCTGGTCACCCCGGGCACCGTGGTCGGCCTCAACGGCGGCACCACCAGCACGGAGGTGGCCCGCGCGCTGGCCGTCCGGCCCGACCTGAACACCAGCGCCGAGGGCGCCCAGCTCACCGTCGTCACCAACGCGCTCAACATCGCCAACGAGCTGCTGGTCCGCTCCCGGATGAAGGTGGTGGTGGCCGGCGGTGTGGTCCGGCCCAAGTCGTTCGAGCTGGTCGGCCCGCTGGGCGGGGCGCTGCTGCGCGAGGTCACCCTGGACGTCGCCCTGCTCGGCGTGGACGCGATCGACCCGCAGCTCGGCGCCGCCGCCCACCACGAGGGCGAGGCGGCGATGAACAACCTGATGGTGGCCCGCGCCAAGCGGGTGGTGATCATCGCGGACTCGTCCAAGCTGGGCGGGCACGCGTTCGCCCGGATCTGCCCAGTCGACCGGGTGGAGACCCTGGTGACCGACTCGGGCGCGAACCCGGTGTTGGTGGAGGTGTTCCGCGCGGCGGGCGTCCACGTCGTCACCGCCTGACACACCGGACTGCATACCGGGTATTGCGTCCCCCTGCATACCGCGTATGGTGTCGTCGTCACCGGTTCTCATCGGGGGAGGCACAGCTTGTCGGCTGTCCTGGAAATAGAAGGTCTACGTAAGACGTACAAGAGTCGCCGTCGGGGGGTCCGACACGCCCTCGACGGCTTCGACATGCTGGTCGAGCAGGGGCAGGTGCACGGATTCCTCGGCCCCAACGGGTCGGGCAAGACCACCACCCTGCGTACGCTGCTCGGGCTCATCCGGCCCAACGGCGGCCGGATGGCGATCCTCGGGCAGGAGGTGCCCGCCGCCCTGCCCGCCGTCGTCGGCCAGGTCGGCGCGATCGTCGAGAGCCCGCAGTTCTTTCCGCACTTCACCGCCCGCGACACCCTGTCGTTGCTGGCCGGGGCGGGCGAGGTGCCACCGACCCGGGTCGACGAGGTGCTGGAGCTGGTCGGCCTGCGCGACCGGGCCGGCGAGCGGGTCAAGACGTACTCGCTCGGCATGAAACAGCGGCTCGCCGTCGCCTCGGCGCTGCTCAAGAACCCGAAGCTGCTCATCCTCGACGAGCCCGCCAACGGCCTCGACCCCGGCGGCATCCGGGAGATGCGCACGCTCACCCGGGACCTGGCCGCCTCGGGGATGACCGTGCTGCTCTCCAGCCACATCCTCGGCGAGATCCAGCTCATCTGCGACTCGGTCACGATCATCTCGCTCGGCCGCCGGGTCGCCTTCGGCCCGGTCGACCAGGTGCTCGCCGAGCACTCCGGCGGGGCCGTGCGGGTCCGGCTGGAGGCGGTCACCGACCTTCCGGCCGCGGCCGACGCGCTCACCCGGGCGGGCGTGGCGGTCACCGCCCATCCCGACCACCTGATGCTCGCCGGCGTCGAGAAGCCGGCCCAGGTGAGCCGGATCCTCGCCGGTCAGGGCCTGTACGTCAGCGAGCTGGCTCCCGTCACGGTCGACCTGGAGAGCGTCTTCCTGGAGTTGACCTCGACCGCCCCCGTGCCGGGGCAGCACCGCCAGGTCGACCAGTCCACGAAGGTCGGTGACGCGGGTCAGCCCGGCGTCGCCGGAGGAGGTTGGGGCGCATGAGCCTCTATCGCACGGAGCTGCGCCGGCTGGGCAAGCGGCGCTTCGCCCGCTGGGCGACGGTGCTCGGCCTGCTGGTGCTCGGCGCGGTCCTCGTCGGGGTCTTCTTCACCAACCAGAAGATCGGCCCCGAGCAGCAGGCCGCCGCCCAGCGGCAGGCCGAGCAGCAGTACCAGGAGCAGGTGCGCTGGGCCGAGCAGGAGCGCAAGGCCTGCGAGCAGGCCAAGGCGTCCGGTCAGGCCGAGGAGCAGGACGGCCGGTTCCCGCCGGACTGCGAGATGATCACCCCGCCGCCGCCGGAGAGCATCGAGGCGCAGTGGTACCTGCCGTCGACGTTCGACTTCCGGGCCAGCTTCGAAGAGATGATCATCACCTTCACCGCGATCCTGGCGGGGCTCGGGTTCGTGATCGGCGCCTCCTTCGTCGGCGCCGAGTGGAGCTCCGGCGGGATGATGAACCTGCTGCTCTGGCGGCCCCAGCGGCTCACCGTACTGCTGACCAAGCTGGCGGCGCTGCTCACCGGGCTCGTCGCCGTGGCCCTGGCCACCGCGGCGGTCTGGACCGCAGGGTTCTGGGTCGTCGGCACGCTGCGCGGCACCACCGAGAAGATGACGGCCGGGGTGTGGCAGTCGTTCGCGCTGACCGGGCTGCGCGGGCTGGCGCTGATCGTGGTCGCGGCGACCATCGGGTTCGCGCTCGCCTCGCTCGGCCGGCACACCGCGATGGCCCTCGGCGGGGCGATCGGCGCCGTCGTGGTCGGCCAGTTCGGCCTGGGCATGGTGATGTCGATGGCCGGGGCGCGCTTCGTCGAGGCGTGGCTGCTGCCGACGTACGGGCTCGCGTGGATGATGAAGAAGGTCACCCTGGAGGACTGGAACGCCTGCAACGCCACCTACTACGGGGAGTGCGAGCCGGCAACCTTCGATTTGACCTGGCAGCACGCGTCGATCCTGTTCTCCGTCGCGCTGGTGGTCTGCCTCGGCGCGGCGCTGGTCAGCATGCGCCGGCGGGACGTCGCCTGAGCAGTGCCACCGGGTGGCCCGGGCCGCACCGCACGTCCGATGCGGTCCGGGTCCGCCCTGGTTAGGCTGGGGATCCCCCGGCCGGCGCGGCTCCGCCGGCCCTTCGCACGCCCGCGTGAGGACCGCCATGCCGCCTGCCGACGCCGCCCCGGCCGACACCGACCGGCCCAGGCCGGCGTGCCCTGGCACCCGGCAGGCCACGGGCACCCGGGAGGGCGTCACCGTCCCCCCGCCCCGGTCCGCACCGGAGTCCGCCACCCCCACCGAACCCGATGCCGGGCCGGCCACCACCGCCGAACCCGCCACCGCCGAGCCGGTCGAAGCCGAGCCGGCCGCCCCCGCCCCCAGCCCCACCCCCGGCCTCAGCCTCAGCGAGCGGGAACTGCGCATCCTCGCCTTCGAGCAGCAGTGGTGGCGGCATGCGGGGGCCAAGGAACAGGCGATCCGGGACACCTTCAGCCTCTCCGCGACGCGCTACTACCAGCTGCTGAACGGCCTGCTGGACAATCCGGCCGCGCTGGCCGCCGAGCCGGTCCTCGTCGGCCGGCTGCGCCGCCTGCGCTCCTCCCGGGCCCGCAACCGACGCCGCTGACCCGGCGGCCCGTCGCCCTCTGCGAGTTCGGCCCCGGTCGAGCCACCGTCCGACCGGGTCGTAGCTGCTGCCGGACCGGTGGAGGGACGCCAAAGGGTGGACTCGGGCGGGTGCGGGGCGGCAGACTTCGGCAGGTGACGGGAACGGTCCGGTTGGAGCCGGTGGACGAACGGAACCTGGAGCCGCTGCTCTCGGTGGCGGTCGCCGAGGCCGAGCCGGACGACGTGATGCCCCCGGTCGACGCGCCGGCCGGCTGGTCGCACGCCCGGCGGGAGGCGTTCCGGGACTACTACCGCACCGGCATGGCGGGTCTCGACGGCCCCACCCGCACCGCCATGTACGCGGTCCTCGTCGGCGGCGAGGTGCTGGGCATGATCCGGATGACCCGCCGCGCCGAGCCCGGGACGGTGGAGACGGGAATCTGGCTCGGCCGCTCCGCCCGAGGTCAGGGCGTGGGCGCCGCCGCCCTGCGCGACCTGCTCGACCTCGCGGCGGCGGCCGGGATGCACACGGTGGTGGCGGAGACAACCCGGGACAACGCCGGTGCCGTCTCGGTGCTCCGCAGGTGCGGCGCGAAGCTGATCGAGGACGGCGACGCGGTGCGCGCGGAGATTTCCCTCGACGCCATCCCGCCCGCCTTCTGAGTCAACCGGCACCCTTCTCCCGCCGCGGCGCGGGCCTCAGCGGGCGTCGCGGGCCTGCGCGTACGCCGCCAGCCAGGAGACCTGGGCCGGGTCGAGGGACGGGCGGACCCGCCGCCGCGCCGCCTCGACGTGCCCCGCCGTGACCGTCGACGCGGTCAGCGACTCGCGCATCGCGGCGAGCGCCGCCTCCCGCACCAGCGCCGCGCAGTCGGCCGCCGAGAAGCCGTCCAGCCCTGCACCGAGCGCCGCGAGGTCGACGTCGTCGGCGAAGGGGACGTTGCGGGCTGCGGCGCGCAGGATCTCGGCGCGGGCCGACCCGTCCGGCGGCGGCACGTAGACCAGCCGCTCCAGCCGGCCGGGGCGCAGCAGCGCCGGGTCCACCAGGTCCGGGCGGTTGGTCGCGCCGACCACCACCACGTTGCGCAGCGACTCCACCCCGTCCAGCTCGGTGAGCAGGGCGGCGACCACCCGGTCGGTGGTGCCCCCGTCGCTGGCCTGGCCGCGTACCGGGGCGAGCGCGTCCACCTCGTCGAGGAAGATCAGGGTCGGGGCGGCCTCCCGGGCGCGGCGGAACAGCTCCCGGACCGCCCGCTCGCTCTCGCCGACCCACTTCGACAGCAGCTCCGCGCCCTTCACCGAGAGCACGTTCGCCCGCCCCGACCCGGCGAGCGCGGTCACCAGGTACGTCTTCCCGCAGCCGGGAGGCCCGTAGAGCAGCACCCCGCGCGGCGGCTGCACGCCCAGCCGGGCAAAGGTGTCCGGGTAGGTCAGCGGCCACAGCACCGACTCGGTCAACGTCTGTTTGACCTCGACCATGTCGCCGACGTCGTCGAGGGTGACGTCCGCCAGCTCCAGCGTGGACCCGGCCATGGTCGTCGGCCGGACCACCTCCAGGGCGGCGGTGAAGTCGGCCATCGCCACCGTCGGCGCGTCGGCCGACTTCTGCCGCAGCGCCGCCCGTACCCCGGCCTCCCGGACCAGCGCCGCCAGGTCGGCGGCGACGAACCCGGGGGTACGCCCGGCGACCTCGTCCAGCCGGACGTCCTCGGCCAGCGGCACCTGGCGGGTCAGCACGGTCAGCTGCTCCCGGCGCAGCGCCTGGTCGGGCAGCGGCACGGTGATCCGCAGGGACAGCAGGTCCGGGGCGCGCAGCCCGGGGTCGACCGCCTCGGGGCGGCTGGTCGTGCAGACCACGGCCACCCCGGCCCGGACGGTCTCGGCGAGCACCTGGCGGAACACCGTGGCCACCGGGCCGGCGTCGTCGGCCGGGGCGAGCGCCTCCACGTCGGTGACCAGCAGCACGGCGGGGCCGCCGCCGCGTACCTCGTCGGCGGCGGCGCGCAGCCGCCGGGCCGCCGCGTCGTTGGCGAGCGCGGCCAGTTCGGGCGCCCAGAGCGGGCGGACCCGGGCACCCACCCGGGCGGCGACCGCCCGGACCAGGGCGGACTTGCCCGATCCGGCCGGCCCGGCGACCAGCACCCCGAGCGACACGGAGGTGCCCAGCCGGCCCAGCACCTCACGGTGGTGGAACCCGAGGTCGAGCAGTTCGGTCAGCTCCTCGGCCTGTGCCCGCAGCCCCGGCAGCTCGTCCACGGCCGGCGCGGCGTCCAGCCCGCCACCCGCGCCGCTGGCGGTCCCCTCGTCGGCTCTGGTCGCCCCGTCAGGGAGGGCTGCCGGCCCGTGCTCCCAGCCGACCACGGTGTCCATCGTGACCAGCGTGGCGACGTCCGGCTCGGCGGCGGCCACGGTGAGCAGGGTGCTCGTCCAGGCGTACCCGACGGTGGTGGAGAGGCTGTGCCGGGCCGCCGCCACGAGGGCGCGCACCGAGGCGTCCGGCAGCACGTCCTGCGGCAGCAGGGAGACGTCGTCGCCGACGGTGACCACCTTGCCGAGCAGCGCGAGCCGGAGCATCTCCGGGGAGACCGCTGCCGCGACCTGCACCGGCCCGGTCAGGGTCACCCGGCGGGCCGGGAGCACCGGCGCCCGGCTCACCGTCACCTGCCCGCCGTCGCGTATCCCCAGGTTGCCCAGAAGCAGGTCGTCGGCGTAGAGCAGCGCCGTGCTCGCGGTCGGCCCGGCCGGCGCGACGATCCCGGCGGTCACCCGGCGGCCGGCGAGCCGCACCGGGTCGCCGGGGCGCAGCGCGAGCGCCGTCAACACCTCCGGGTGCAGCCGCACCACGCCGCGCCGGCCGTCCAGCGCGGCCGGTCGCAGGCTGGCGACGAGGGTCAGGTCGGGTGCGGCCACCGCCCGAGGTTAGCGGCAAGGAAGGGCCCCCTGTTAACGCCTACGGTAGAGAAGGGTTCCCCTCTCACACCGCCACCGGGCCGGTGAGCACGCCGGCGGGGCGGCTGGGCGGGGCGGGGCGGCGGTCGGGGTCAGCGCGTGGGGTCGGTGCCGTCGAGCAGTGACGGGTCGCGCCGGATGAGCTCCGCCAGCCGGGCCGCCGGGTCCGCCTTCAGGCGGTCGTCGTCGGACGTCCACGCCGGACCGGCCTTGACCGACAGCGGCCACACCGGGGGCGGTACGGTCGCGGCCTCCGCGCCGACCGTCACCCGCCCGTTCGACCAGCCGACCCGCAGCGGGTACGACTGTCCGTCGTGCTCCACCCGCAACGCGACCGTCATGCCGGGGTGCGCCGCCACCACCCGGGCGACCGCCTCGCTCACCTCGTCGACCGGGTCCCGCCCGGCGGCGGCACCGGCCGGATAGGCGAGGGCCGGCGCGGCGGGCAGGGCCGGGACGCTGCCCATCCGGCGCGGCAGGGCGTCCGCCGGGTTCGGGCCGGCGTCGCCCCCCGGCCGGGAGCGCAGGGCCGGGGTCTCCACCGGGACGGCCGGAGCCGCCGGTTCCCGGCCGGGCTCGTCTCCCAGGTCGGCGCCCCGTCGGCGGAGCGCCTCCTCGCGCCGGGCGAGCCGGGCCAGCGTCTCGTCGAGATCACCTCTCATGTCGCCACCCCTTCCGCGTGTGGACCGAACCGGGCCGGTTCAGTCCCTCCTGTCCCGGGTGGCCCGGTCCAGTGCCCGGTCCAGGACGACCAGCAGGGCGTCCCGCACCGAGAGCCGGTCCCGGGCGTCGAACTGCACCAGGGGCACCTGGTCGGAGATGGCCAGGGCCCACCGGATCGAGGCGAGGTCGACGGCCAGTTGGCCGTCGAAGGCGTTCACCCCGACGATGAACGGCAGCCCGGCACGCTCGAAGAAGTCGATCGCCGGATAGCAGTCGTCCAGCCGGGAGCTGTCGACCACCACCAGCGCGCCGAGCGCCCCCCGGGCCAGGTCGTCCCACATGAACCCGAAGCGGTTCTGGCCTGGCGTACCGAAGAGGTAGAGCTTCAGGCTGCGGTCGATCGTCACGCAGCCGAAGTCCATCGCCACCGTGGTGGTGGTCTTGCCGGACCGCGCGCCGGGGTCGTCGATGCCGATCCCGGCGCTGGTCATCTCCGCCTCGGTGGTCAGTGGCGCGATCTCCGAGATGGCCCCGACCGTCGTGGTCTTGCCCACTCCGAAGCCGCCGGCGACGAGGATCTTGACCGGGATCGGTGGCGCGGACCGGCCCGGGCCGACGTCCGGCACGCCGTGCCGCGACCCGACCGGCGGCCGGTGCGGCGGTGCCGGGGTGGCCGGCGGGGTGGCGCGTCCGGTGGCCGGCGTGGCACCCGCCGGGGTGCCGTAGCGGGCGGCGGCGCTGTTGGCGGAAAGCCCGCCCAGCGGGGCCGGCGGCCATTCAGGAGATCGCACGGAGTCCATCAATCACTCGCAGGATGATGTCGGGGTCAAGGGCGTCGTTGGCGGTGCTGACGTGCACGTCGAGGTGGCCGGCGGCCCGGAGGTCACCGACCAGGACCCGGGTGACGCCGAAGTGCAGCCGGGCCCGGGCCGAGATCTCCGCCACGGAGATCGGGTCCCCGCAGAGCGCGATGATCGCCTGGAGTTCGGGGGCGAGCCGGGAGAACGACCCCGTGCTCCGGGCGCCGGAACCGGGCCTGGCGGTCACCTGGGTCTCCAGGCTGATCGCCGGGTCCACCCCGGCAACCCTGCCGGAGGTCAGCACGAACGGGCGTGGTCCGGCCGGCAGTTCCGGATCGGGAACGCCCAGCCTGCCGGGAAGGTCGTTCCCGGGGCTGCCGGGCGGGCCGTCGCCATGGCCACCCGGGAAGCCGGGAGTGCCACCGGGGAAGCCGGGAGTGCCACCGGGAAAGCCGGGAGTGCCACCGGGAAAGCCGGGAGTGCCACCCGGACCGCCGGTGAACCCAGGGTGGCCGCCCTGGTCGCCGGGGAAGCCGCCCGGTCCACCCGGCGGGCCGCCCGGCCCGCCGTCGCCCGGGGAGGGCGCCCGCAGGTAGGGCCGGATCCGGACGGCGGGTTCCGGATCCGGCCCGGTGCCGGCGACCTCCGGGCTCACTGCTGGACGGCGTTCTTCAGCTCGGCGATCAGTCGCGGGGTGAGGGCGCCGCCGGCCCGCCCGGCGAAGAGGGTCATCTCGTACGCCACCGTGCCGAGGTTCGCCGACCGGTCGGCCACCACCCCGAGCACCGAGCCGGCGCTGATCGCGCTGATCAGCAGGTAGCCGTCGGCCATGTCGACGATGACCCGGTTCAGGCCGCCGAGGGCGTACCAGCTCGCCGCGCCGCCGGCGAGGCTCGTCATGCCGGAGACCACGGCGGCGAGGCGTTCGGCGTTGGACCGGTCCTTGATCGCCGACATGGCCATCAGCAGCCCGTCGGAGGAGACCGCGATCGCCTCCACCACTCCGGCGGTGCTGGACGTGAACGAGTCCAGTAGCCAGTTGAACGTGCGGGCCTCGGGGCTGAGGTCGGTGGGGTGCTGGTGCTCGACGTTCTCGTGCAGGTACGGGCTGGTCACCGTGTTGATCCCTCTTCGTAGCGGCGGTCTGGACGGGCTTCACGCAGTGCGCGGGCGACGCCCGCCTCGAACTGGTTGATCAGGTCGCGTACCTCCCCCGGGTCGCCGGGATCGGCCGGCGGAGCGGGCCGGGGCGGCGGGACGGTCAGGTTGGCGCCGGGAACCCGTCGGGTCAGCCGGGGACGGTCGGCGAGCAGAGGAGGTGCAAGCGGAGGAGCGGCCACCGGGGAGGCGGCCACCACCGGGCGCGACGCTGCCGGGTGGGCCGTCACCGGGGGAGCCGTCACCGGGGGAGCCTCCGGGGGGTGCAGTTCGGCCCGGCGTACCCCGGCTTGGAACTCCTCGACCAGCGCGCGGGCGGCGGCCGGGTCGGCGGTGGTGGCGTCCACCGGGCCGACGACCGGGCCGGTGTGGGGCAGGCTCGCGCCGGGCACGCGCTGGCGGATGCCGGACGCGCCCCGCAGGGCCCCGGCCACCGACCCGCCCGACCCGCCGGGCGGCGGCACGAGGCCGGGCCGCTGGCCGGACAGGCCGGGCTGGGGCGCGAGGCCGGCCGGGCCGGCCGGCTGGCCGCCGGGCTGCGGGCCGGCCGGGAAGGAGATGTCCCGGGACCGCGTCGGCAGGACCGGCGTGCTGCCGGCCCCGCCGACCGGATCGGCGGCACGGGACGGCCGGACCGTGCCGGGGGCCGCCGGGGGAGCGGCGGTGCCGGGTACGACCGGAGTGCCGCCGACGGTCGGCGGGGCGTCCAGGGTGGGTGTTCCCGCCTGCCCGGATGCGGCGGCCGGCGGCTCCGCGACCGCCTCGAAGGCGTTCCAGGAGTTGCCCGACTCCATCGATCGGGTGGCGCGGGTGAGCAGCTCGCGGTCCACGCCGAGCGCCACGCCGAGCGCCACGGCCTCGTCCACCAGCCCGTCCACCGGCCGGGTGCCGGCGGGCGCGGGGTGGGGCGAGGCGGCGACGGCGGCCAGCGCCCGGCCGGAACCGGTCGGCTGCGGGCGGCCGGTTCCGGCCGGGCGGTCCGGCACGGTAGCCCGGGCCGCCGTGCTTCCGGCCTGGTCGGCTGGCGGTACGACCAGCAGCGCCGACGGGACCTCCAGCCGGGCGGTGACCCCGCCGCCGGCGGTCGGGGCGAGGTCCGCCGTCCAGCCGTGCCGACGGGCGAGCCGGCCCACCACGAAGAGGCCGAGCACCTCGGTCGGGACGAGGTCGAGCCGCTCCCGGCGGGTGAGCCGGGAGTTCTCCTCCGCCAGCCGCTCCTCGGTCATTCCGATGCCGTGGTCCACCACGGACAGCCGCACGCCGTGCCCGGTCGGCGCGGCGGTCACCACCACGCGAGTGTGCGGAGGGGAGAAGATGGTGGCGTTCTCCATCAGCTCGGCCAGCGCCAGCACCAGGTCACCCACGGTGGCCGGTGCCGCCGACACCCCGGCGGGGACCTGCACGTCGACCCGGGTGTAGTCCTCGATCTCGCCGAGCGCGAGGCGGACCACGTCGGCCAGCGGCACCGGGGCCACGTGCCCGTCGGTGCCGGTCGAGCCGGAGAGCACCACGAGGCTGCCCGCGTTGCGGCGCAGCCGGCTGGAGACGTGGTCCAGCCGGTACAGGTGCTCCAGCCGCCCGGGGTCGGTCTCCTGCTGTTCCAGCCGGTCGATGAGCGCGATCTGCCGGCCCACCAGGTTCTGCGTACGCCGCCCGACGTGCCCGAACATCTGCGCCACGTTGCGCCGGCCGGCGACCTGCCGCTCGACCAGCCGGGCGGCGGTGGTCTGCACGCGCTCGAACGCGCGGGCCAGGTCGCCGATCTCGTCGCGGCCCCGGACGTCGACCGGGTCGAGGTGGACCGGCGGGACGTTCTCGCTCTCGTCGTCGGTGACCCGCACCAGCTCCGCCTCGGCGGCCCGGGCGACCCGGTCGGCGGAGCGGGTGAGCCGGGTCAGCGGGCGGGCGACCAGCCGGGCCACCGCCATGCTGAGCAGCACCACGACGAGCAGGATCAGGGCGGCCGTGCCGCCGACCACCCAGGCGGCGCCGAGCGCCCGCCGCTGCTCCGTGCGCACCTGCGTGGTGACGTCCGCGGCGATCTTCTTCTCCACGAACTGACCGAGGGTGATCATCGACTGGACGGAGGGGAAGAGCGTGTCCACCGGCACCGTGGCGATGGCGGCCACGGGGTCCTTCTCGCTGTCGACGATGAACGTCGGGCTGGTCCGGGCGGCCACCGCCGCGTCGTCCAGCAGGGCCAGCTCCAACTGCTCGGGGGTGACGAGGCTGCGGAACCGGTTGGTGTCCACGTTCAGCGCGGCCATGCAGGCGATGTAGCTGGCGACGGTCTTCGGGTCGCTGGTCGCCCTGACCAGGACGATCAGGGTGGCGCACGCGCCCAGACTCTCGTCGGCGCGCAGCAGCCCGTCCAGGGCCAGCACCTGCTGGCCGACCGGGGTGGTGGTGTCCACCTGCCAGGCCAGCCGCAGCGAGTCGATCAGCTCCAGGGCGAGCGGGCCGAAGGCGTCCATGACCTTGGCCGGGGTGGCGCGGCCGGCGAGCACGGCGGCACGCACGTCGGCGAGCCCCCGTACCTGGTCGAGGGCGAGCCTGACCCGGTCGGTGAGCTGGCCGCCCAGCTCGGCGCGGATGTCGGCGACCCGGTCGTCCACGGTGGCCGACTGCTGGATCACGTCGGTGCGGGGCGCCCGGCCGAGCAGCAGACCGACGGAGAGCAGCCGCTCCTGCTGGAGGTCCTGGACCAGGCTGCCGACCCGGCTGGCCACCCGGACGGCCTCGGCGGTGTCCGCTGCCCGCCCGGCGGCGGCGACCCGGTCGAGGACGATCGGCACGGCGAGCCCGACCGTGCTGAGCAGTGGGACGATCACCAGCAGGGCGAGCTTGCCCCGGATGCGGAGCCTAGCGAGCATCGAAGGGCCCCCACGGCTCGGCGCCGGCGGTGCGGCCCTGCCCGGCCGGCTGGAGCATCCGGGGCTCGATCGGGGCGAGCGTGCCGGCCGGCGCGGGCCCCCGGGGGTCGGCCCGAATGTCCCAGCCGGTCTCGTCGGCCGGTGGGCCGGTGTCCCCGTCGGCCGGCCGGCGGTCCCGCTCGGCCTGTCGGTCGCGCCGAGCGGCGGCGACCAGCACCGCGCCGAGCGCGGCGAGGAGCAGGACGGCCAGGCCGGCAGCCCCGGCGGCGAGCCGGCGGTCCCGGTCGATCTGGTCGATCCGGTCGGCCAGCAGCCCGTCCAACTCGTCGAGGATGACGGGCTGGAGCTGCCTGGCGGCTTCCTGCGCGGCGGTGCGGGCGGCGATGAGGTTGGTGAGCCCCCGGGCCGCCGCCGCCTCGTCCGTCACGCTGGACGAGGCGGTCGGGTCGGCGAGTGCGCCGAGCCGCTCGATGGAGCGCTGGTAGGTGTCCAGCGGGGTGAGCACGTTCGCGCCGAGGTTGGTGCTGTCCGTGCTGTCCACAGCCGCGCGCAGGTTGGTGATCAGGTCGTTGGCGGGGCTGACGGCGCTCGTCCACAGGGCGCCGAGCTGGGACACCATGGCGATGCGCTGGGCGGTCGGGAGTCCGGCGGCGACGGCGGCCAGGTCGGCGAGCCGGCCGGTCGCCACCACCGATTCGGGCAGCTCGTCGCTGATCGCGTCCTGGAGGTAGTACGAGTCGGCCTGCCGGTCCCGGACCAGCCCGGAGGCCTCGCGTACCTTGCGGTGCAGGGCCAGCAGCAGGTCGGTGACCTCACCGTACGCGGCGAAGGTCGCCTGCGGGTCGGTCAGCCCCTTCTCGGGCAGCGCCTCCAGCTTGGCCCGCAGCCCGGCCCACCGCTCGTGGGTGCGCAGCTCGTCGCCGAGGCGGGTGTCCACGGCGGCGACGTCCTCCACGGCCCGGCTCAGCGTCTCGCGGGACACGGTCCGGCCGGCGACGGCGGCGGACTGCGCGTCGACCAGGGCGAGGGTGACGGGGCCGAGGGCGCGCAGGTACTCCACGCCGAGCCGCTCGCGGACCACCAGGTCGCGTTCGTCGCCGCTGAGGCGGCGCTGCTGGACGAAGAGGAACGCCACCGGGGCGAGGAGCACGACCACGAGCACCAGCGGCAGAAAACGGCCGGTCCGGTTGGGCCGTCGGCGGTCCCGCTGCGCGGGGACGGTCATGTGTTCTCCTCCGGCGACGGCGGATACGGGCAGGTGCCGGGGCTGCCGAGCAGTCCCGTTCACCGGACCGGAAAACTAGCGGACCGGCACCGACACGCAGAGCCGTCAGTCGGTCAGTTTTGCGTCACTTCGAGCGATGTCACCGCGCGTCCACCGCTGGGGCACCGTCGGTGGCGACAGCTCGGCGGACATGGGCCGATCAGGTGCGATTTCGGTTGAACATCGGAATTCACGTGATCCGAATTCAACTCGCTGGGATGCGCCGGACGCTGCGCAAACGATCACATCAGATCGCCGATCGGCCGGCCCGGACGGACGTACGGAGGATCTCAGCGAACGCTCAGGATCCGCCCCGTACCGTTGCCGCATGAGATCGCCGTTGTCGGCCGCACCGGTCCGACGGGCCCTGGCCACCCGCCCCCGCCGGATCGTCGCCGGTTCGGTGGCGGCCGTGCTGCTGGCCGCCGCCGTCCTCTGGGCGGCCCGACCCGGCGAGGCCGGCTTCCGCGCCGAGCCCGCGATGATCACCGTCCGCTCCGGGCCGGCCGGCGACGAGCCGGTCGACCTGGACACCACCTTCTACCTGCCCGACGGCGCCTCGGCTGACCGCCGGGTGCCGGCGGTGCTGCTCGCGCACGGCTTCGGCGGCACCAAGGAGTCGGTCCGGTCCGACGCCGAGGAGCTGGCCGGCCAGGGGTACGCCGTGCTCGCCTGGACCGCGCGCGGCTTCGGCCGCAGCGGCGGCCAGATCCACCTGGACAGCCCCGATTACGAGGTGCGGGACGCCGAACGGCTGCTGGACTGGCTGGCCGCCCGCCCCGAGGTGCGCACCGACGCCGCCGGCGACCCCCGGGTCGGCGTGGTCGGCGGCTCGTACGGCGGCGGCCTGGCCCTGCTGCTGGCCGCCCAGGACAAGCGGGTCGACGCGATCGTCCCGATGATCACCTGGAACGACCTGTCCCGCGCGTTCCTACCGGAGAGCACCGGCGGGCCCGCCACCTCCGGCGTGTTCAAGAAGGGCTGGGCCGGGCTGTTCTTCGGCGGCGGCGGCAACGCCGGCTCCGGTCCGGCCGGGCTCTCCGGGGACTCGGCCGCCCAGCCCGAGGGTGCCCCCGCGTCGGCGGGCCCGCCGAGCCCGGCGCCGGGCGCGGGGCCGGGCACCGGGTCGGGGCGCGCGCCGACCGGGGCCGCTGACCCGTCCTGCGGCCGGTTCGCCGCCGACGTCTGCGCCGCGTACCTGCGGATCGCCACCACCGGGCGGGGCGACCAGGCGGCCGTGGACCTGCTCCGCCGGTCCAGCCCGGCCGGCGTGCTCGACCGGATCGAGGCACCGACCCTGCTGGTGCAGGGCGAGGCCGACACGCTCTTCCCGCTCGCCGAGGCCGACGCCAACGCGCGCGGCATCGCCGCCGCCGGGACCCCCGTCCGGGTGGCCTGGTTCACCGGCGGCCACGACGGCGGCGACGGGCCGCGTAACGACTCCGACCGGGTGAAGTACCTGACCGTCCAGTGGCTCGACCACTACGTCAAGGGCGCGGGCGCGGCACCCGGCGACGACTTCACGTACTCGCGGATCGCCGGGTTCGACGCCCTCGACCGCGGCCTGGTCGCCACCGGCTACCGCACCACCGACTACCCGGGGCTGGCCGGCGACGCGCGCCGCGAGGTCGCGGTGACCGGCCCGGCCCAGCCGGTCGCCAACCCGCCCGACGGTAACCCGGCGGCCATCTCCTCGGTGCCGTTCGCGGGCGCGCTCGGCTCGTTGCTCGGCGGCGTGGCCGGCGACGTGCCCGGCCAGCACGCCCGGTTCGAGTCCGCGCCGCTGCCCGAGGCGGTGGACGTGGCCGGGTCGCCGACCGTCACGCTGCGGGCCGCGTCGGCCAGCGGCGAGGCGGTGCTGTTCGTGAAGCTCTACGACGTCGACCCGCAGGGCGCGGCGACCCTGCCCAACGGGCTGGTCGCCCCGGTCCGGCTCACCGGCCTGCCGGCGGAGATCGGGGCCGCGAAGCCGGTCACCGTCACCCTGCCGGCGATCGTCCGCCGGGTCGAGGCCGGGCACCGGCTGCGGGTCGTGGTGGCCACGTCCGACCAGGCGTACACGACGCCGGCCGAACCGGCGGTCCACACGGTGGCCGTCGGCGACGGCCCGCTCGTGCTGCCGACCGTGGCCGGCGAGCCGATCCCCACCACGGCCGTCGTCTGGCGCTGGGTGCTGGCCGGGCTGCTGGCCGCCATCGCGGTCGGGCTCGCCGCGGTCGTCCTGATCGCCCGTCGCCGGCACCGCCGCCAGGACAGCTCGGTGCATCCCGAGTACGCGAACACGCCGCTGGCCGTGCGCCAACTGCGCAAGGAGTACGCCGACGGCTTCGTCGCCGTGTCGAACGTCGACTTCGAGGTGCACCCCGGCCAGGTCGTCGGCCTGCTCGGGCCCAACGGCGCGGGCAAGACCACCACCCTGCGGGTGCTGATGGGGCTGACCCAGCCCACCGCCGGGGAGATCTACGTCTTCGGCCGGCGGCTGGTGCCCGGCTCGCCGGTGCTGTCCCGCATCGGCGCGCTGGTCGAGGGGCCCGGCTTCCTGCCGCACCTGTCCGGCCTGGACAACCTGAAGGCATACTGGCGGGCGACCGGCCGGCCGTGGGACGACGCGCACTTCGACGAGGCGCTGGAGATCGCCGGGCTGGGCGACTCGGTGCACCGCCGGACCCGCAAGTACAGCCACGGCATGCGGCAGCGCCTGGCCATCGCCCAGGCCATGCTGGGCCTGCCCGAGCTGCTGGTGCTCGACGAGCCGACGGACGGCCTGGACCCGCCGCAGATCGCCGAGATGCGCCGGGTGCTCCAGCGCTACGCCACCGACGGGCGGGCGGTGCTGGTCTCCAGCCACCTGCTCGCCGAGGTGGAGCAGACCTGCACCCACGCCGTGGTGGTCAACAAGGGGCGGATCGTCGCGTCCGGCCCGGTGGAGGAGATCGTCGGCGAGTCGCCGAGCGTGCTGTTCGACGTGACCGACCAGGCGGCGGCGCGCGACGTGCTGGGCCGGCTGGCCGGCGTGACCGTGCTGCCCGACGCCGAGGGGCAGCTGGTGGTGGACACCAACGGCACCGCCCGCAGCGAGGTGGTGGCCGAGCTGGTCCGGGCCGGGATCGGGGTGGACCGGGTGGTGCCGCGCCGCCGCCTGGAGGACGCGTTCCTCGCCCTGGTGGGCGAGAACTCTCGGGGAAGCGGGGACCGGTGATGACGCAGTCGTCTTCCACGGTGGGCGCGGCGGCCGGCTACCGGCCGTCGGCGACCCTGCCGTTCGCGGCGGAGTTCCGCCGGCAGGCGTCGCGGCGGCGTACCCAGCTCGCGCTCGGGTTCATGGTGCTGCTGCCGCTGATCGTGCTGGTCGCGTTCCAGTTCGACTCCGGCGACGACGACGGCGGGGGAGGGGGCGAGTTCGGCAGCCTGGCCGACCTGGCCACCTCGGGCGGGCTCAACTTCACCCTCTTCTGCCTGCTGGTCTCGGCGTCGTTCCTGCTGGTCGTGGTGGTGGCGCTGTTCTGCGGCGACACGGTGGCCAGCGAGGCGAGCTGGGGCAGCCTGCGCTACCTGCTGGCCGTGCCGGTGCCCCGGGCCCGGCTGCTCGCGGTGAAGCTGCTGGTGGCGCTCGCGTACTCGGGGCTGGCCCTGCTGCTGCTCGCCGGCACCGCCCTGCTCGCCGGCACCCTCCGGTACGGCTGGGAGCCGCTGCGCAGCCAGGTCTCCGCCCAGCTCGACCCGGCCGAGGGGCTGCTGCGGCTGGTGGCCGTGCTCGGCTACCTGGCGGTCGTCCTGCTGGCGGTGGCCGGGCTGGCGTTCCTGCTCTCCGTCGTCACGGACGCGGCGCTCGGCGCGGTCGGCGGTGCGGTGCTGCTGTGGATCCTGTCCAGCATCCTGGATCAGATCACGGCGCTCGGCGGGATCCGGGCGTTCCTGCCGACCCATTACGCCAACGCGTGGCTGGGCCTGCTGTCGACGCCGGTGCAGACCGACGACCTGGTGCGCGGCTGCATCTCCGCGATCGCCTACGCCACCCTGTTCTGGTCGCTGGCCTTCTGGCGCTTCACCCGCAAGGACGTCACGAGCTGACGGCGGGGCCGGGCACCGGATTCAGCCGCTGGCCCCGTAGACCTCCACCGCGACCAGCCCAGGGCCGTACTCCAGCGTCACGCCGCAGCTACCGATCGTGGTCTGCTCCGTCCGCAGGTCGGTGCCTCCCGCCGTCGCGGGCCCGCCCCGGGGCAACTGGTCGTCCAGCCACGAGGCGAGGGCGGTGCGGTTCGCTCCTGCGGGATAGGCCCGCAGCGCGCAGTCGTCGAGGAACCGCCAGCCCTCGGCGCTGAGCGGGCTCCCGTCGGGGTTGCCGGCCCGACAGTGCAGGGTCCGCAGTCGGTGGTTCCGGTCGGCCATGACTATCGCCTGCCGATGACCGCTCTCCTTGTCCTGTCGCCCGCCGGACCGGCGAGTGCCCACCCCGTACAGATCGCTCGAGGCGAAGGTGAGCTGCCACCGCCGGGTCAGGTCGGCCACGATCACGTCAGGGTCGACGCCGGGAAGCGGCTGCCGGCCCTGGAAGTCGAACGAGCGGCCCGGCACCGGAGTGGCGGCAGGGCCGGGCGGGGGCGACGCGGGGGCCGTCGCCGACGATGTCGGGCCAGGGCCGCTCTGCCTGCTCGGGCCGTTCGTTTCGTCGGTTGAGGGTGCGGCGGCGGTGTCTCCGGTCGGGGTGGTGTCGTCGGGGCCGCCGAGCCCCACGGTGGCGACCAGCACCCCGACCAGTGCGGCGGCCGCCACGGCACCGGCGGCAACGAACAAGATCCGGCGGGGCCGAGTGGGTGGGTGAGCGACCCGAACGTCGTGCGTCGTGGGTCGTGCGTCGTCGGACCCGGGCGTCATGTCGACATCGTCAATTCGTGCTCCCCGTTGTGCACCGGCCGATACAGCGGCGTGCGAGTCGATGTCTACCACAAGCATCTCATCCATACAACTCTGTCACTGTTGCGCTGTGTCTCGCTACGGTTGCGGTCGGTTTCCTAGTTGCGGGGGTACGTCGATGGGCCGAGCACGCCCGCGTTCGGTGCTGACCGCACTTCTGACCGCTCTGCTCCTCACTCTCGCCACGACCGCCGTCGCGGCGGGTCCGGCCCAGGCGGCGCCTGATTGCAGCGGCTGGGACTGCAATGGCAACTGGCCCGGCGAATGGGGCTGCCGGGACGACCAGGTGAAGGTCAGGGAGATCGACATGGGCTCCCTCGATGTCGACGGGCGCGCCACCATCTATCGCTCCCGAGGCTGCGGGGCGACCTGGGGAGAGTTCGTGTTCCAGCGCGACCCGGGCGACTTCACCTACCTCAACCTGCAACTGTGGTGGCAGCCGCAGTACGGCGGCAAGGGAGGGATCCTGCGCCATGGTTCCGGCGCGCACTTCACGCTGGTGGCCGGGACGACCAAGACCTACCGCACGGTCATGGCGAGCTGGGACTACTCGGTGAAGATCTGCTACTCGGACTCGTATCCGACATCGCAGGACGTCGACCCCGACCCGGAGAGCACCGGTGCGGGCGCGACCGGCGGATGTTCCAACTGGCACTGACGTCAGTTGCCACCCCGCGTTTGTCTCGCGCCCTCCAGGAAGGACCGTTCATGCTTGCCACTCGCCTTCGGGCGCTGATGTCGACACTCGTTCTCGGCGCGACGGTTGCTGTCGCCCCGCAGGCCGTCTCCGCCGCTGCGCCGGCCGCCCCGGTGCCCGACATGGGCAGCCAGGCGTCCATCGCCGACCCGGCGACCGTACTGGGCCCGGGTTGGCGGCGGTCGTCGGACCTGCTGGTCGCCGGTGCCGGCGACACCAACGGCTTCCACGTCTATCTGGCTCGGGAGAAGGACGCCTTCGCCTGGTCCACCCTCGCCACCCTCAACGACGGCCAGAACGGGGTCGGCAGCTGGACCGGTTACGTCTGCCTCACCGGCTCCGGCCGGTACGCCGTCGTGGTGTATGCCCCGGTGATCGCGACCAACAAGCCGGCGCGAATGCTGGCCGGGGCGTACGCCGCCGTGGTCGACGTGCGGACCGGTAAGGCCCGTCAGGTGGTCCGTGGCGTGCAGCTCGCCTACTTCAACCCGGCGTGTGGTCCCGGGGACCGGGTCCTGCTCACCCGGGCCATCGGTCGTGACCACGAGGAAACCGACCTACTGACCGTCGATGCCGCGGCGGCCCGGGTCACCGAGACCCGGCGGATCAAGGCCCAGTTCACCACGCCCGCGCCCGCCGCCGACGGCGACTACGGCGTGGTCCGCGGGGAGCTGGTTCGAGTGGGCAAGGGCGGTCGGCTCACCCGGCTCGCCACGCCGGGTGGACAGCCGTACGCCGTTCGGGCGACCGCCGATGGCGCTGTCGACCTACTGACCGTCAAGCCTGGCGGCGAGGCGGAGCAGTCGGCAGCGTACCGCTACCGGGTGGGCCGGCTGACCCACCTCGGCACCTCGCCGGGCAAGCAGTTGGAGTTGCTCGGCCTCTCCGGGGGGCGCAACGCCCTGATCGGGGAGATCGACGGCCTGACGAAGGGCTCGGCCAAGGATCTCGTCCTGCTGCGTAGCAGCCGGCCGGCGCGTGCGGTCTCCCGTGAGGGGCACCTGATGGTGCACGGCATGAGGACGGAGCGCCAGGACGCGCGAACGTCCAAACGGGCGCCGGGGGACGGCGAACTGCGGGTCACCGTGCAGGCGCCCAGGGCCGGCGCGGTCCGGTCGGGTCTGGTTCGCACCGAGCGCCGGACGGCGGCGGACGTGACGGTGCTGGCTGGGCCGGTCCCTGCGGGCATGGCAGCCCTTGCCGTCCCGCCGGACCCGGGCCAACCGAGGTGTGCGATCCCCCGGAACAACGTGTATTACCAGGTGTTCCAGCCCAGCGCCAACCAGGTCGAGTGGGCCGTCGACCTGGCGGTGAACAACCTGCTGCGCGTCGATCGAACGATCCCCGGAATTCCCACCTACAAGCCGCAGGTGATGTTCAGCCTGCCGGCGGGTTCGCCGCTCGTTCCGGCCCAGCTCATGCTGGCGATCCTGGCGCAGGAGACGAACCTCGCGCAGGCGTCGTGGCACGCGGTGCCGGGTGACGCCGGAAATCCGCTGATCTCGGACTACTACGGCAACCGCCCCCACGGTGAGAACATCAAGATCATCGACTACGGCGAGGCGGACTGCGGCTACGGCATCTCGCAGGTGACCGACGGGATGGCCAGCGGACAGACGTCGTACAGCTCCGAGCAGCAGGAGGCCATCGCGGTCGACTACATGGCGAACATCGCAGCCGGGCTGAAGATCCTGGTGCAGAAGTGGCAGGAGGTCCAGGCGACCGGTTCGCAAGTGAACAACGGCGACCCGCGGTACATCGAGAACTGGTTTCTCGCGGTCTGGGGGTACAACTCTGGGATCTACCAGAACACGGGTGGCCCGTACGGCGTGGGTTGGTTCAACAACCCCGCCAACCCAGACTACCCGGCGAACCGCACCCCGTTCCTGCGCGCCTCCCTGGACGACGCCAGCCACCCGGCCGACTGGTCCTATCCCGAGAAGATCATGGGCTGGGCGGAGACCCCACAGTGGCAGTGGATTCCCCCGCTGACGAAGTACGCTGAGCCGAACTTCGGCGTGGGCTCCGGCGACGTCCTTCAACTGCCCGGTCGCTTCCAGTTCTGCGGGTCGGTCAACTACTGCACGCCCAATGCCAGCGACCCGTGTCCCTCCTGGAACTCGAACTGCTGGTGGCACGGCACGACCAGCTGGGGCGACGGTTGCGCGGCCAAGTGCGCCACCGGGAATCTCGCCCATTCGCTGAGCGCGCCCGAGCCGCCGGTCAGCTACGTGTACTCGCCTTCGTGCACACCGTTCCAGGCGGACATCGGGACGGTGGCGGCTGTCATCGACAACCTCAACAACGAGTCCGGGGTGAACCGGCTCGGGTGCGCGCCTCAACCCAGGGGCGGCAAGTTTACCCTGCGCACCGGCAGCCCTTTCGGCTCTACCGCCGGGCTCTACGGGCAGGTCGACCTGCACCAGCTGGGTGCCGGCTACCTCGGCCACACATGGTTCACGCACTCGTACGACGGGGCCGACGCTCAGCACCACCGGGTTCTCGGAACATGGACGACCGACCTGCCCTCCGACGACTACGAGATCGTCGTCCATCTGCCGTCGCACGGGGCGAACGAACAGGTCAAGTACGTGATCTCCCAGGGCGACGGAGGGGCCGGCGGGTCCGACCACCAGATCGTCTGCGAGATCGACCAGAACGTCACCGCATACGACGACAAGTGGGTCTCGCTCGGCTGGACCTGGCTCTACCCCGGGGCCAAGGTGCAGCTCGACAACATCGTCGACGGTGCCGACGGCACGGTGGACGTGGCGTACGACGCCATCGCCTTCGTCAATGTGCCCGGCTATGCCAACGGTCGCAGTTGCGGGTCGCCGTATCCGATGAGCTGAGGGGCCTCGTTACGGGGCGGTCGGGGCGGGCGGATGGCCCGTGCCCGGCCGCCGGCGGGGTAGATGCTGGTGCGAGGTGCCCTCCAGGGGTGCTTGCACCAGCATCTATGTGCTTGTCGCCGGCGCTGACGCACTCGGTCGCGCCTGTTCGGTGACTGCCGGGACGGTTGACCAGGGGGGAGTCCCACATGCCGTGGGAGCGTTCCCACGGAGAGGGACAAGTATCGACCTTATCAAATTCTTACCGCATCCTAATCGCATTGACTTCTGTCACTGGAGGTGTGGTATGAACCTTGACCGACTCGCTGGTCCGGTCCTGTCCCTGTTCCGCATGGTGATCGGCCTGCTCTTCCTGTTCCACGGCCTGTCGTCACTGTTCGGTGTCTTCGGCGGTGCCCGAGGAACCGGCCAGGCTGTTCCACTCGGCACCTGGCCAGGCTGGTACGCAGCCCTGATCCAGGCCGTCTGCGGCGCGCTGGTGCTGGCCGGGCTGTTCACCCGACCCGCCGCGCTGCTCGCCTCCGGCTCGATGGCGTACGCGTACTTCGTGGTGCACCAGCCGGAAGGGCTGCTGCCGCTGCGCAACGGCGGTGAGCTGTCGGTGCTGTTCTGCTGGGCATTCGTGCTCATCTCGGTGCTGGGCCCCGGTACGTGGGCCGCCGACACCCTGCTGGGCCGCCGCCGGGAGCCGGCCGTCGCGGCCCCCGCCCCGCGCAAGCGCTCGGTGCCGGCGTGACCGTCGCTCCCGTCTGACCGTCACGCTCGGCTGACCGTCGTGCCGTCGCCGGGGCGGGTCGCTGTGGCTGGCGGGGCGTCCACCCGCCTGGCACGGGAGGCGCACCGGCGGCGCCACCGCTGACCCGGCCGCTACGGCGCGTACGGGGCGTCGGTGCGACTCACCTCGGAGAACGTGCTGCCGGAGAGCTGATAGATCGACGTCCGCCGGATGTCCAGCTCGGCCATGCTCCGGCCGTCGGAGCGGGTCAGCCAGACGACCTTCGCCGCGCCGCCCGAGACGCTGATCGACTCGACCGGGGTCCGGTCGCCCAGCTCCGCGAGGCTGCGGTAGACCGGCTCGCCGTCGGCGTTGTGCCACACGACCAGCGTGTGGAAGGTGCCGGTGCCCCCGGCCTTCAGGGCGACCGCGCCGACCGCGTCCGCCGCCCCGTCGCCGTCGAGGTCGCCGATCCCGCAGGGCTTCTGGAGGGTGACCGTGGCGCCGTCCTCCCCGGACCAGACGCCCTCGGACAGCGGGAGGTAGTCGGCGTACCCCTGGTAGGGGACCTCGGTGCTGCCGACGTGCGCGCCGGCGAGCTGCTTGCAGGTCAGCGCGGGCACCTTCTTCGGGGTGGGCTTCGGCGGCTCGGTGGTGGCCGCCGCCGTCGACGGCGCGGCGGCGGGCTCGGTCGTCGCCGTGGCCGGTGCGGCGGCGGCCGGCTCCGTGGTGGCCGGTGCGTCGGCGGCCGGCGCGGTGGTCGTACCCGCAGAGGCGGTGGTGCCGTCGTCGCCGCAACCCGCGGTCAACAGGCAGGCCAGGGCGGCGATCGCGAAGGTGGGCAGGGTCCGGCGCATCGGCCAGTTCCTCTCTCGGGTGGCGGTTGCCCGCACCGTAGCGATCGCCCGCCACCCGGGCGGTGGACCCGGTCAGAGGCCTCCGCAGACCCGCCAGTCGCCGCCCTCCTCGACCAGGGTGAGGACCTTCTCCCGGTCCCCGCTCGTGACGGTGACCTCGGCCCGGGACCGGCTTTCGGTGCCGCTGCTCACCTCGGTGCGGGTGACCCGGTACCCGCCCAGGGGCGGCTCGGCCGACCAGGCACGGGTGAACTCCTCCTCGGTCAGCTGGCTGCGCAGCCGCGCGCAGAGCCGGGCGTACGCGGCCGGGTAGTTGCCCGCCCGCGCGTCGTCCAGGTACCCGGTCGCGGCGTTCCGGGCGGGCGCGGTCGCGCCCTGCACGGTGCGGAAGAACCAGATGCCGCCACCGGCGAACGCGCCGGCGCAACAGAGCAGCGCCACCACGGCGGCCACGATGATCACGGTACGGGTCGTCCGGCCGGGTGCACGCGGCTTCGGGGGCGGCCCGGGCACGCCGGGGCTCGGCGGCGGCCCGGGCGTCGGGGGATAGGTCACGCCGTCAGGCTAGAAACCGCAGGCCACCCGCCCTTCCTGGAGCCCCGGAAGTCGTAGCTGTGGGTGTCGGAGGTGGTGCGGAAAGCGACGGTGTGACCAAGTCGGCACCCGCGATCCGGCCCATACGCTGGGAACCGAGGGCGGCTGCCGCCGCGCTTCGCCGTAGACTCGGGGCACAACTGAATACCTCATCCAGAGGGGCAGAGGGATACGGCCCGACGAAGCCCCGGCAACCACCCGTGCGTTCGATGGCGAACGGCGCGGACAGGTGCCAATTCCGTCCCCGCCGCAGGGTGCGATGCGGGGAAAGATGAGAGGACCTCCTCGACATGACGTCGACCCTCGCCGCGCCCGGCATCGACACCACCGCCAGCCCCGCCCGCGCCCTGGTCTGCCGCGCGTGTTCCGCGCGCTACCCGCTCGCCGCGCAGCACGCCTGCTACGAGTGTTTCGGCCCGCTCGAAGTCGACTACGACACGGCGGCCCTGGCCCGGGTCACCCGGGAGCAGATCGAGGCCGGCCCGCAGAACCTCTGGCGGTATGCCGCCCTCCTGCCCGCCGGCCAGGACCCGGCCACCCGGGTGACCGTGGATCCGGGGCTGACCCCGCTGGTCGCCGCCGGCAACCTCGCCGCCGAGCTGGGCATCACGGCCCCGCTCTGGGTCAAGGACGACAGCGCCAACCCCACCCACTCGTTCAAGGACCGGGTGGTCTCGGTGGCGCTCACCGCCGCCCGGGCGCTCGGCTTCACCCGGTTCGCCTGCGCGTCGACCGGCAACCTGGCCAACTCGGTCGCCGCCCACGCGGCCCGGGCCGGGGTCCCGTCGATCGTGTTCATCCCCAGCGACCTGGAGCCGGGCAAGGTGGTCACCACCGCCGTCTACGGCGGGGAGCTGGTCGCCATCGACGGCTCGTACGACGACGTGAACCGGCTCTGCGGCGAGCTGGTGGAGACCGACGAGTTCGAGGACACCGCCTTCGTCAACGTCAACGTCCGGCCCTACTACGCGGAAGGCTCCAAGACCCTCGGGTACGAGGTGGCCGAGCAGCTCGGCTGGCGGATCCCGGCCCAGGTGGTCATCCCGATGGCGAGCGGCGAGCTGCTCACCAAGATCGACAAGGCGTTCAGCGAACTGGTCGAGATCGGCCTCGTCGACGCCCCGGCCGGCGGCTGGAAGGTGTTCGGCGCGCAGTCGGCCGGCTGCAACCCGATCGCGGCGGCCCTGCACGCCGACACCGACACCATCACCCCGGTCAAACCGACCGGCATCGCCAAGTCGCTGAACATCGGCGACCCCGCCGCCGGCCTCTACGCCCTGGAGGCCGTGCGGCGCACCGGCGGGTGGATGGAGTACGTCGACGACGACGAGATCCGCGCCGGCATCCGGCTGCTGGCCCGGACCACCGGAGTCTTCGCCGAAACCGCCGGCGGGGTGACCGTGGCGGTGCTGCGTAAGCTGGTCGAGTCCGGCCGGCTCGACCCGACGGCGGAGACCGTCGTGTTCAACACCGGCGAAGGGCTCAAGACCATCGACGCCGTCGCCGCCGAGGTCGGCCCGACCCACCGGATCAAGCCGTCGCTGCGCGCCGCCCGCGACGCCGGCCTCCTCGGCTGATCCTGATCCCCGCCCCGAGGGCGAGCGCGCCGATCCGTCGGGTAACCGACGTTTTGCCCTCCGTACGCGAAAACCCGCCGCCGGGGACTTGACGGCAGGAACCGGGCGGCGCAAGATGCTCCGTGCGGGAGGGCGTTTCGCCGAAGACTTTACGTTCTTGCGACCCAACGCCGGAGGCGTTGTGCGATCGTCCCTCCCGACCAACGTCCGATCGGGCCAGCGGGAAATTCGCTGGCCCGATCGTCCTTTTCCGGCCACCCTCGGCCCATGGGCATCACGATCACGCCGATCGACCCGGCGGACCAGTGCGCGGTCGACGCGGCGTACGAGGTCAGGGCGGCGGCCGACCAGGCGGACGTCCCCGACTTCCCGCCGCTGTGCCGGCGGCGCTTCGAGGCGGCGATCCGGCACCCGATGCCGGGCAACGTGCCGGTCTGGGCGCTCGCCCGCCTCGACGGCACGCCGGCCGGCGTGCTCGCCCTCGACCTGCCGCAGCTCGACAACACCGAGAACGCCAGCGGCGACCTGTTCACGCACCCGACGCACCGGCGGCGCGGGGTCGGCCGGGCGCTGCACGCGCACGGCCGGGAGCTGCTGCGCGAGCGGGGCCGCAAGCGGGTGGTCGGGATGGCGGTCTCCGCGCTGCCCGGGGGGCCGGCGCGCGACGGGTCCGGCGGGGCGTTCGCCGCCGCGACGGGGGCGCGACCGGTGCTCGCCGAGGTCCGCCGCCGGCTCGACCCCACCCGGCTCGACCCGGCCGCGCTCGCCGACACGCTCGCCGACGCCCGGTCCCGCGCCGCCGGCTACGGCACGGTCCGCTGGCGGGGGGCGGCCCCCGAGGAGTACGTCGCCGACGTCGCCCACCTCGACGGCCGGCTGATGACCGACGCCCCGCTGGGCGAGCTGGAGTGGGAGCCGGAGCGGGTCGACGTCGAGCGGGTCCGGGGCGTCGAACGGGCGCTCGACGCCCGGGGCCGCCGCCGCTACCACCACGGGGCGGTGCACGTCGCGTCCGGCCGGCTGGTCGCCTGGACGACGCTCGACGTCGGCCCCAGCGCGCCGTGGCACGCGTTCCAGCAGATCACCATCGTCGACCCGGTGCACCGGGGCCACCGGCTCGGGCTGCTCGTGAAGGCCGCGAACCTGCGGTACGCGCTCGACCACGAGCCGGGGCTGCGCGCGGTGGACACCTTCAACGCGGAGGCCAACGCCCACATGATCGCCATCAACGAGGCGCTCGGCTTCCGCCCGGTCGACGCCTGGACCGACTGGCAGCTCACCCTCTGACCGCAGCCGGGCCGGCCCTCCCGGCGGCGTCCGCCGACCCTACTGCCCGTCCGCCGGCTGCGGCATGATGGCGGGCATGACGGAGACCCCGCATCCCGAGTACGACAAGCACGCCGACACCCTGCACCGGGCGCTGACCGCGATCACGGAGCGTGGGTACTGGTCCGCCTATCCCGAGTCACCCAGCCCCCGGGTGTACGGCGAGACCGCCGCCGCCGACGGCAAGGCCGCCTTCGAGGCGTACCTGAACGGCGATTTTCCGCTCGACCAGCCTGGCGCCGGCGACCGCGTCGCCACGGAGGCGAGTCCGTTCGGGCTGGAGCTGAACGTCCGCTATCCGCACCCGGGCGCCGACGAGCTGGTGGCCGCCGCCTCCGCCGCCCTGCCCGGCTGGCGCGACGCCGGCCCGCAGGCCCGCGCGGGCGTCTGCCTGGAGATCCTCGACCGGCTGCACAGGCACGTCTTCGAGCTGGCCAACGCGGTGCAGTTCACCAGCGGCCAGGCGTTCGTGATGGCCTTCCAGGCCGGCGGCGCGCACGCGCTGGACCGGGCCCTGGAAGCGGTCGCCTACGCGTACGCGGAGATGACCCGGCACCCGGGGACGGCCGGCTGGGAGAAGGCCGCCGGCAAGGGCGACCCGCTGCGGATGACCAAGACGTTCCACGTGGTGCCGCGCGGGGTGGCCCTCGTCGTGGGCTGCAACACCTTCCCGACCTGGAACTCGTACCCGGGGCTGTTCGCCTCGCTGGTCACCGGCAACCCGGTGCTCGTCAAGCCGCACCCCCGCGCGGTGCTGCCGCTCGCGATCACCGTGAAGTACGCCCGCGAGGTGCTCGCCGAGGCCGGCTTCGACCCGAACCTGGTGCTGCTCGCCCCCGAGGCCCCCGGCGAGAAGCTGGCCTCGACCCTGGCCCTGCACCCGGCCGTGAAGATCGTCGACTTCACCGGCTCCACCGAGTACGGCGACTGGCTGGAGGCCAACGCCCGGCAGGCGACGGTCTACACGGAGAAGGCCGGCCTGAACGCGGTGGTGATCGACTCCACCGACGACTTCGCCGGGATGTGCCGCAACCTCGGCTTCACGCTGACCCTCTACAGCGGCCAGATGTGCACCACCTCGCAGAACATCCTCATCCCGGCCGGCGGCATCGACACCGACCAGGGGCACAAGAGCTTCGACGAGGTGGCCGCCGGGATCGCCGCCACCGTCGGCAAGCTCACCGCCGACCCGGCCCGGGGCGTCGAGCTGACCGGCGCGATCGTCAACGACGGGGTGCTGGAGCGCCTCGACGAGGCCACCAAGGTCGGCGCGGCGGTGCTGGAGTCGCGTACCGTCGAGCACCCGGCCTTCCCCGGCGCGGTGGTGCGGACGCCGACCATCGTGCGGCTGGCCGCCGACGACACCGCGACGTACGGCCGGGAGTGGTTCGGGCCGATCTCGTTCGTGATCGCCACCGACTCCACCGCGCACAGCCTGGAGATCCTGCGCGCCACGGTGGGGGAGTCCGGCGCGCTGACCGCCGCCGTCTACTCGACCGACGCGGCGGTGCTGGACGCGGCCGAGGCGGCGGCGATCGACGTCGGGGTGCACCTGTCGTGCAACCTGACCGGCGGCGTCTTCGTGAACCAGTCGGCGGCGTTCTCCGACTTCCACGGCAGCGGCGCCAACCCGGCGGCGAACGCGGCGCTGACCGACGGCGCGTACGTGGCGAACCGGTTCCGCATCGTCCAGAGCCGCCGCCCCGCCTGAGGTGCAGGGAGGGGCCCCTTGTTAACGCGTTCTGTCTAGAGGGGGCCCCTTCTCACGCCCCGGCCCGGGGTGGCGCGGCGGCGCGCGGGCACCCCGTTTCCGGTCGGCGTCACGCCGGTCGGCGCATCTGTAGCTCGCGCAGGGCGGGGATCCTCGGGTGCGGGACCCGCCCGCCCGTATCGACGAAGCCCAGCCTCCGGTACGCCCGGTAGGCGCGGTCGTTGCCGACGACCACCTCCAGCATCAGCTCCGGACGACCGCACTCCCGGGACCACCCGGCGACTCCCTCGACCAGCTCGGCGAGCAGCCCGCTGCCGCGCCGGGCCGGCGTGACGTAGACGGCGTAGACGATGGTGAGGCCGGGCTCGTCCGGGGAGACCGTCCCACCGGCGTGCCCCACGAACCGTCCGGCGGGGCCACCCGGCCGGTCCGCACCGGGGTCGGCGACGAACTGGGCGGTGTGCCGGCCGCTGGCGACCGACGCGACGCGGGCCGCGTACTCGGCGTGCGGACGGGCGGCGGCCTCCGCCAGGGTCTCCAGGAAGGCCAGCGGCGCGTCGGCGAGCATCTCCAGCCGCAGCGCGCGCATCCGCGCCGCGTCCGGCGGCGCCATCCGGCGTACGTGGGCCACCGGGTGTGCGTGGGCCACCGGGCGTACGTCGGCCACCGGGCGTACGTCGGTCGCCCGTGCGGCGGGGTCGGCCGCCCCCGTCGGGGCGCTGCCCGGACCGGTCGGCGGGCGGGAACCTGCTGTCATCCCGCATACCTACCGCAGTGATGGACGCCTATGTAGCACCGGGTCGAGGTCGGTCCGTTATGGTCACATTTGTGGTCGTGCGCCATCGTCACTCCTCGTGTAGCGTGCGATTTCGGTCACTGTTTTCGCGGTCGTCGTCGACCGGCGAAACCGGTGTTCCCGGGGCCGCCGGTTCCGCCGGCGCACCCGCTCGTGGAAGGCCGCGCGACGTTAGGAAGTGCACCGTGGCACAGGGCACCGTGAAGTGGTTCAACGCCGAGAAGGGCTACGGCTTCATCGCCGTCGACGGAGGGCAGGACGTCTTCGTCCATTTCTCCGCCATCGAGATGGACGGCTACAAGGCGCTGGACGACGGGCAGCGCGTGGAGTTCGAGATCGCCCAGGGGCAGAAGGGGCCGCAGGCCGAACGCGTGCGCGTCGTCGCCTGACCGCCGGGCCGGTTGGGGCCCGCGGGCGGGCGGGCCCGAGCCGTTCCACCGGGGCGCGGGTGCCGGGTCGGCTCTCGCGCGGGGCGGCGACCGGAGAGGCCCTCGTCGGGGGGCGGCCGGCCGGGTGCGGTCGTAGCACGCTGCCCCGGGGGAGTGGCGCCGGCCTGACCAGGGAAGATCATGAGCCGTTCCGGCGTCACCGCTCAGGAGGGTTCATGTCCCAGCCGCCCCCACCCGATCGATCCCACCCGGGTCCCGAGGGTCCGGCTGCGGCCGGTCCCCCGCCGGCCCAGGATCCCGCCGTGCCTGAGCTGCGGGCCGCGCCCGAGCCGGGGGCCGCGCCCACCGGGTGGGCGTACCCGCAGCAGTCGCCCGCCGGTGGCACCTACGCCGGGCTCCCGGCCCACCCGGGCCCGCAGCCCCACCCCGGCCCGGCGCTGCCGCCGGGCTATCCGCCGGGCTACGCCGCGCCCTGGCCGCCGCCCGGCTACGACCCGGCCGATCCGCTGGTCACCCTGCCCGGTGAAGGGCTGAGCGGGTGGTTCTCCCGGTGTTCCGGCACGCTGCGCCGCAGCTGGCGGCTGCTGGTGCCGGTCCTGGCCCTCACCCATGCCCTGCCGACGCTCGTGCTGCTGCTGGTGACCGTGCCGCTGTACCCGCTGCCGCCGCTGGAACCCACCGCGCCCGGCGAGCCGCCGCCCCCGCTGCCCGACGGCTACCTCGGTGACCTCGGGGTCTTCTTCGCCACGATGATCGGCCTCGGCTGCCTGCTCGGGTTCGTCCAGGCGGTCGGCTGGGCCGCCGGCACCCGGGTGGTGGCGCGGCAGGCCGCGGGCGAGCCGACATCGGTGGGCGACGCCCTGGTGTACGGCCTGCGCCGGGCCCCGGCGCTGTGGGGCTGGACGCTGGTCTACGGCCTGCTGATGCTGATCGGCTTCGTGTTGTGCTACCTGCCCGGCCTGTACGTGATGGCCGCGCTGAGCCTGTTCGGCCCGGTGCTCCTCTTCGAGCGCGGCGCGCCGCTCGGCCGGGCCCGGCAGATGTTCCACGCCCGCCTCGGGCCCGTGCTCGGGCGGATCGCGCTGATCGGGCTCGCCGCCTCCTTCGCGTCCATGGTCGTGGCCCCGATCCAGTTCGCGGCCATCCTGTTCGCCGACCCGGCCGACGCCGCCTCGCTGGACGGGTGGAACGTCGCGTACGCCGTCGGCGCGGCCCTGGTCGCGGTCCCGGTCGCCCTGGTGTACCTGGTCGGCCTGGTCGTCACGTACGCCGAGCAGCGGGCGCACGAGGGCCCGGTTACCGCCGCCCGGCTGGCGGGTGAAATCGGCTGAACCGGTGGGCCGGGTCGCGCTGGTCAGGCGGCGTGAACCCGGCCCGTCCGCCGCATCGTGCTTGCACTCGACAGGGGAGAGTGCTAAACAAGTCATTGGCACTCGCCTTGGGTGAGTGCCAATGGTCGGGACGGTGGGGCCACGGCCGCACGGCGGAAATCCGTCGGGTGGCACATGGCCAGTCGTCGCGGGCTATCCGGCCCGGCCGAGGAGACGTCGTCGTCGCCAGGTGGCGACGTCCCAAGGTGTGTACACCAGGCGGCCCATCCGGGACACACACTCGGGTGGCCCGTGAGTGTCCAGGAGGACAACGCCGTATGGCCAAGATGATCGCGTTCGACGAAGAGGCTCGCCGCGGCCTCGAGCGGGGCATGAACCAGCTCGCCGACGCCGTGAAGGTGACCCTCGGCCCGAAGGGCCGCAACGTGGTGCTCGAGAAGAAGTGGGGTGCCCCCACCATCACCAACGATGGTGTGAGCATCGCCAAGGAGATCGAGCTCGAGGACCCGTACGAGAAGATCGGCGCCGAGCTGGTCAAGGAGGTCGCCAAGAAGACCGACGACGTTGCCGGTGACGGCACGACGACGGCGACCGTCCTGGCCCAGGCCCTGGTCCGCGAGGGCCTGCGCAACGTGGCCGCCGGCGCCAACCCGATGGCCCTGAAGCGGGGCATCGAGGCCGCCGTGGCCAGCGTCTCGGAGGAGCTGTCCAAGCTCGCCAAGGACGTCGAGACCAAGGAGCAGATCGCCTCCACCGCCTCCATCTCCGCCGGTGACAGCACCGTCGGCGAGATCATCGCCGAGGCGATGGACAAGGTCGGCAAGGAAGGCGTCATCACCGTCGAGGAGAGCAACACCTTCGGCCTGGAGCTTGAGCTCACCGAGGGCATGCGCTTCGACAAGGGCTACATCTCCGCCTACTTCATGACCGACCCGGAGCGTATGGAGGCCGTCTTCGACGACCCGTACCTCCTGATCGTCAACAGCAAGATCTCCTCGGTGAAGGACCTGCTCCCGATCCTGGAGAAGGTCATGCAGTCGGGCAAGCCGCTGCTGATCATCGCCGAGGACATCGAGGGCGAGGCCCTGGCCACCCTCGTGGTCAACAAGGTCCGCGGCACCTTCAAGTCGGTCGCCGTCAAGGCGCCGGGCTTCGGTGACCGCCGCAAGGCCATGCTGGCCGACATCGCCATCCTCACCGGTGGCCAGGTCATCAGCGAGGAGGTCGGCCTCAAGCTCGACGCCGTCGGCCTCGACATGCTGGGCCGCGCCCGCAAGGTCGTGGTGACCAAGGACGAGACCACCATCGTCGACGGTGCCGGCGACGCCGACCAGATCCAGGGCCGGGTCAACCAGATCCGGGCCGAGATCGACAAGAGCGACTCCGACTACGACCGCGAGAAGCTGCAGGAGCGCCTGGCCAAGCTGGCCGGCGGTGTTGCGGTGATCAAGGTCGGCGCGGCCACCGAGGTCGAGCTGAAGGAGCGCAAGCACCGCATCGAGGACGCCGTCCGCAACGCGAAGGCCGCCGTCGAGGAGGGCATCGTCCCGGGTGGTGGCGTCGCGCTGGTGCAGGCCGGCAAGACCGCATTCGACAAGCTGGACCTGGCCGGCGACGAGGCGACCGGCGCGCAGATCGTCAAGATCGCGCTGGACGCCCCGCTGCGGCAGATCGCCGTCAACGCCGGCCTCGAGGGTGGCGTCGTCGTCGAGCGCGTCCGCAACCTCGACCCGGGCCACGGCCTCAACGCCGCCAGCGGCGAGTACGTCGACCTGCTGGCCGCGGGCATCATCGACCCGGCCAAGGTGACCCGGTCGGCGCTGCAGAACGCCGCGTCGATCGCGGCGCTCTTCCTCACCACCGAGGCCGTCGTCGCGGACAAGCCGGAGAAGACCCCGGCCGCCCCGGCTGGCCCGGGTGGCGGGGACATGGACTTCTGAGTCCAGCCCCACCGGGCTGAACCGAGTTCAGCTCCACCGCACGCCGAAGGGGCGGGTCGCGTCAGCGGCCCGCCCCTTCCGTGTCGTACCGTCTCGGGTTGGCGGCCCTCACGTCGGCAGGGGCGGCTGGTCGCGTCGCCTCCGGGGCCGGTCGTACGGCCGGCGGATGCGGATCGGCTCGTCGACGAGGGCGACCGGCTCCTCGGCCGGGAGCGCGTCGGCCCCGGCCATCTCCGCGAGCTGCTCGGCGTCGCCGTAGTCCAGCCGGTCGAACGGCAGTTGCTCCGGGATCTCCTCGACCGGTATCCAGGTGGCGGGGCGGGGGTCGGCGGCCTGCTCGTCGTCGGTGGTCATGGTTGCCTCCTCACCTCGACGGTAGGTGGCCGTCGATGGCCGGGGCGGCCGAACGGCGCTATACGACCCCGTGCCCGTTTCACCCGCCGCCGGGGTGTGCCGCCACGCGTCGGGCGCGCCGGCGGCGGTGGTGAGAAGGGGACCCCTCTCTACCGTATGCGTTAACAAGGGGCCCCTCCTCTCACTCACAGCGCCGCGCGGACCGCGGCGTACGCGTCGACCAGGCCCGCCCCGGTGATGTTCGCGTCGCCGCCGCAGGCGTCCGCCGGAGCACGGGAGGCGTACGTGGCCCCGGCCGGGACGGCGGTGTCGCGCAGGATCCGGCGGGTGCGCTCCAGGTCACCGACCAGCGCCGGGTTCGCCGACCACATCAGCGCCACCACGCCCGCGACCTGCGGGGCCGCCATCGACGTGCCGTCGAGGGTGGCGTACCCGCCGCCGGGCATCGCGGAGAGCACTCCCACGCCCGGAGCGACCACGTCCGGCTTCGCCGCGCCGGGCACCGGCCCCCGGCTGGAGAAGTCGGCGACCTGGCGGTCCCGGTCGGTCGCCCCGACCGTGAACACGTCCGGGTACGTCGCCGGCGGGTCCTCGATCGACCGGCAGTCCGGCCCGGTGTTGCCGGCCGCCGCGACGACGAAGATGCCGGCCGCGTCCAGGGCGGCGGTCGCCGGCCGCAGCGCCGCCGGGTCGCAGCCCTCGATCGGCGGGCAGCCCCACGAGTTCGTCAGCACCTGCGGGGCCCGCTCCGGCCGCCCGTCGGTGAACGGGTCGCCGCCGGCCGGGAACGGGGCCAGCATGAACTGGAGGCAGTCGAGGTAGCGCGCCGGGCTGCCGAGGTTGCGGTCCAGGTTGACGCAGCCGACCCAGCTCGCCCCGGGGGCCACCCCGACCCCGTCCCGCCCGACGGCGCTGCCCGTCGTGTGGGTGCCGTGGCCGCCCTGGTCGGTGGGCGTCCGGGTGTCGTCCCACGGGTCGTACCAGGAGTCGTCGCCGCCCCGGAAGCCGCCGGACAGGGCCGGGTGCCGGCCGTCCACCCCGGAGTCGGAGCTGCCGACGACGACGCCGGCCCCGGTGACCCCGAGCTGCGACCAGACCCGGTCGGCGCGGAGCAGGGAGACGTTCCAGGCCGGCCCGGCGGGTGCCGCCTGATCGCCCCGGCTGGTCGGTGCCCCGGCCGGCAGCGGGCGCAGCCGCTGGCTCAGCAGCACCCGGTCCACCTCCGGGCGGCGCGACAGCCAGGCCCGCACGGCCGGCCCGCCGTCCACCTCGATCGCGTTGACCAGGTAGTACGGCGTCGGGTCGAGCCCGAGCCGGGTCAGGTCGCGGCGCAGGCCGGCCTGGGTGCGCCCGGCCGTGGCCACCAGCCGCCGGTAGACCTCCCGGGCGCGGGCGTCCCGGCCCGCCTGCCCCGCCCCGCCGGCCGGCACGCCGCCCAGGTCGGCCTGCTCGCGCAGCACCACGAGCAGCCGCTCGCCGTGCAGGCCCGGCTGGCCGGGGCCGAGGTGGACCAGCGCCGCCCCGGCGAGCAGGACCACGGCGGTCGCCGCCGCCACCGGCCGGCTCGGCGCGCGGTCGCGCGGGCGGGCCAGCAGCACGCCGTACGCGACGGCCAGGAGCGCGGCCACCGCGAGCCCGGCGGCGGCGGCGACCGCCACCCAGAACGGGACGTCCCGGGTGGTCGCCAGGAGCAGGGTGATCTCCTCCGGGTCGGCGAAGGCCAGCGGCCCGAACGCGGCGAGCCCGACCAGCCAGCGCACGGGCGCGGGGCCGGCGGGCCCGCCGGCCCGCAGCGCGGGCGCCTGGAGGGCGGCCAGCGCGAAGCCGAGCGGCGGCAGGGTCAGCAGGGCGGGCAGCTGCGCGCCGGCCTGCCCGGTGCCGGCGGCGAGCAGCAGCAGCGTCACCCCGGCCACCAGGCCGCCGACCAGCACCAGCCGCGCCGGCCGGGGCGGCGGCCCGCCCGCGAGGTGCGCCCAGAACCGGGCGTCGAGCAGCGCACCGGCGAGGCCGCCGACGGCCGCCGCAGCCGCCGCCGCGAGCACGGTCTCCAGCAGCCCGCCGAGCGCCCCGAACCACGCCCAGGGCAGCAGCGTCGCCAGCCCGGCGGCCACCGCCAGCCACGTCACGGCCGGCGGGGCCGCCGGAACGGGCCGGCGCGGGCCGGCGGGGGCGTCGGGTCCAGCCGGTCCAGCCGGCCCAGCAGGCGCGGCAGGGTCGTGCGGCCGGTCGGGGCAGGCTGTCGGCGTCGGCGTCGGCGGCCTCGTCGGCGTCGTCGGCGGCGGCGCGGGGGTGGGCGCGGGGCCCCGGGTCAGCCGGGGCGGCACCACGGCGAGCAGGGCGGCCGTCGCCGCCAGCGCGGCCAGGTACGCCTCGTGGTGCACCGGCGGCAGGGCCCGCGGCAGGGTGAGCGCGCCGAGGGCGAGCAGCCCGGCGAGCCAGGCCCGGCCGGTGGCCCGGACCGCCCCGGAGCGGGGCAGCAGGGCCAGCAGCAGCGCCGGCACCCCGGTCAGCAGCACCGTCACGGCGGCGACCACCGGCCACAGCCAGACCACCCGGTCCAGCCCGGTGGCGAGCCGGACCTGGTCGGCCAGCCAGCCGACCAGCTCGCCCGGCGCGACGACCGCGACCGTCCAGCACCCGATCAACGCCGCGGCCACCACCGGCCACGGGCCGGGGCGGTCCGGCGCGGGGGGCAACGAGTGGTGGCTCGGCTGGTGGGGCGGATCGCTCGGCATTGAAGAACGGTACGACGCCGCCCCGCCTCCCCGGGCGCGTGTCTGGGTCGACGTGAAGTGGCGTGGTGACCTGTTGCCGTTCAGCCCGGGTGCTGGGCTTCCCACCTACGGCCGGATCACCACGTGCCGCGTGGTGGCCCCGGCGGATACGGTGGACGGGTGCGTGACCCCAACGTCTCCCGAAGCGTCGCCGGCCAACTCTCCCCGGTGCGCCGCGCCGCCGACCTGCGGCGACTGCGTGCCGAACGGTTCGACGTCCTGGTGATCGGCGGCGGCGCCACCGGCACCGGTGCGGCGCTCGACGCCGCCTCCCGGGGCCTGAAGGTGGCCCTGGTGGAGGCCCGCGACTACGCCGCCGGCACCTCCAGCCGGTCCAGCAAACTGATCCACGGCGGCCTGCGCTACCTGGAGCAGTTGGAGTTCCACCTGGTCCACGAGGCGCTCACCGAGCGGGGTCTGCTCGCCACCCGGCTCGCCCCGCACCTGGTCCGGCCGGTGCCGATCCTGGTGCCGCTGCCCGCCGGCAAGGGCGTGCGCGACCTGCCCGGCCGCACCTTCCGCCGCTCCTACTACGGCCTCGGCGTGGCCGCGTACGACGCGTTCGCCGGGCTGTTCGGGGGCGGGCGGGGGATGCCGCTGCACCGGCACCTCACCCGGGAGGGCGCGCGGCGGGTCTTCCCGAGCCTGCGCGCCGACGGCCTCGCCGGGGCGATCCGCTACTACGACGGGCAGGTCGACGACGCCCGGCTGGTGGTCACCCTGGCCCGCACCGCGGCCAGCCTGGGGGCGACCGTGGTCAGCAGCGCCCGCGCGGTCGGCCTCGTCCGGCAGGCGCGCGAGGTGACCGGGGTCCGGGTCCGGGACCTGGAGGCCCCGCCGGGCTCACCGGACGCCGAGTTCGACGTGCACGCCCGCACGGTCATCGCCGCCACCGGCGTGTGGACCGACGACATGTCGCGGATGCTCGACGACGTCGGGCTGCGCCGCGGGGTCCGGGTCCGGGCGTCGAAGGGGGTGCACCTGGTGGTGCCCCGCTCGGCGATCACCGGCGAGGCGGGGCTGATCCTGCGTACCGCCACCAGCGTGCTGTTCGTCATTCCCTGGGGCGGGCACTGGATCATCGGCACGACCGACACCGACTGGCGGCTCGACCGGTCCCACCCGGCCGCGTCCGCCCGCGACATCGCCTACCTGCTGGAGCAGGTCAACACGGTGCTGGACCGGCCGCTGACCACCGCCGACATCGAGGGCGTCTACGCCGGCCTGCGGCCGCTGCTGGCCGGCGAGGCGGACTCCACCTCCAAGCTGTCCCGCGAGCACGCGGTGGTCGAGCCCATGCTCGGGCTGCTGCTGGTCGCCGGGGGCAAGTACACGACGTACCGGGTGATGGCCTCCGACGTGGTGGACCGCGCGGCCCGCCGGCTCGGCGGGGTCCGCCCGTCCCGCACGGCCGACCTGCCGTTGCTCGGCGCCGACGGATACGCCGCGATGTGGCGGGACCGGGCCGACCTGGCCCGCCGGCACGGGGTGCCGGTCGGGGTGGTCGAGCACCTGCTGGAGCGGTACGGCACCCTCACCCTCGACCTGTTGGCGCTGGTCGACGCGGATCCGCTGCTCGCCTCCCCGCTGGCCGGCGCGCCGGAATACCTGGCGGCCGAGGTGACGTACGCGGCCCGCGCCGAGGGGGCGCTGCACCTGGAGGACGTGCTGACCCGGCGTACCCGGATCTCCTTCGAGACCACCCACCGCGGCCTGGAATCGGCCGGGCACACCGCCGAGCTGATGGGTTCGGTCCTGGGCTGGGACGCGGCGACCCGGGAGCGTGAGGTCGCGCACTACCGGGCCCGGGTGGAGGCGGAGCGGGAGTCCCAGCTGATGCCGGACGACGCGACGGCGGACGCGGCCCGGCTCGGCGCGCCGGACGTGCGCGGCTTCGCGGCGGACCGGGGCGCCGACGGCGATCCCGTCGAACTTCCGTCGTCCCCCCGGTAGCCGAACCCTTACCGGAAGGCGGTCCACCCCTGTCCGGCCGCTCGGCCGGTACCCGGCGGCAGCATGATCGGGTACGTTCCGGCGCGTGATCCGCCCTTTCCGCGCGCGTTCGATCATCCCGTTGGCGGCCGGCGCACTGCTCGTCGTGGCGCTCGCCGCCTGTTCGGCGGTCGGGCCGGTCCGGCGGGCCGGCACGGCGACCGCCCCACCGCCCGACGGGTCGCCGGTGTCCCCGCCCGGCGGCGCGGCGGCCAGCGGGCCGGCGCGGGTGAACCTGTGGCAGAAGCACGGCCAGGACGGCGCGGTGCGGGTCCTGTCCGTGTCGCCCGACGGGCGGTGGGACTGCACCAACTGCGCCGGCGACGACGTCAGGTCGACCGGGCAGCTCGACGCGGAGCAGACGCAGCGGCTGCGCGGGCTGCTCACCGACGAACGGCTCGCCGCCGAGACCGACACGGCCCGGGGCTACCGGGTCAGCTGCATCGACGCCTTGGCGTCCGTCCTGGTGACGTCGTTCGGCCAGATCACGATCGAGGACTGCCCGGGAGAAAAGCGCCCACCCCTGGGGTACGAGATCCTGCTGCTGCTCACCCAGGCCACCCCGGCGGAGGCCACCGCCTGACGGTCTGTTCGATCGGGCCCGGCTGTTCGATTCCCGACCGGCGGCCGGCGTCAGTCAGAGCACCTTGCCGGGGTTGAACAGCCCCGCCGGGTCGAGCGCAGCCCTGATCGCCTGGTGCACCCGCACTCCGACCGGCCCGATCTCCCGGGCCAGCCAGTCCCGTTTGAGCAGCCCCACCCCGTGCTCGCCGGTGCAGGTGCCGCCCAGCGCCAGACCAAGCCGCATGATCTCGTCGAACGCCCGCCGGCCCCGCTCCACGCTCGCCGGGTCGGCGCGGTCGACCACGATGTTCGGGTGCAGGTTGCCGTCGCCCGCGTGCCCCACCACCCCGATCGGCACGGCGCACTCCTCGGCGATGCGGGCCACCCCGTCCAGCAGCTCGGCGAGCGCTCCGCGCGGCACCGCCACGTCGTCGATGACCAGCCCGCCGTTGCCACCCGGGTACGCGTCGGCGGCGAACTTCTCCATCGCCGGGTGGGCCAGCCGGCGGGCCTGCAACAGCGCCGCCGCCTCCACGGCGTCGGTGGCCGCGTACACCTCGTCGGCACCGGCGCTCTCGCACACCTCGGCGATCCGGGCCAGGTCGTCGGCGGCCCGCGAACCCGTGTCGACGGCGGCGAGCAGCAGCGCCTGCGCGTCGGTGCGCAGCCCCATCGGCTGGTACGCCTCGATCGCCCGCAGGTGGGTGCGGTCGAGCAGCTCCAGCAGGCTCGGGGTGAGCCCCTTCGCGGCGATCTGGGCCACCGCCGTGCCGGCGTCCGCGGTGGAGTCGAAGACGGCGACCAGGGTCAGCGACTCCTCCGGGGCGGGCCGCAGCGCGACGGTCACCTCGGTGATCACGCCGAGGGTGCCCTCCGAGCCGACGAAGAGCCGGGTCAGGTCGTATCCGGCGACGCCCTTGGCGGTGCGCCGGCCGGTGCGCAGCACCTCGCCGGAGGCGAGCACCACCTCCAGGCCGAGCACGTACTCGGTGGTCACCCCGTACTTGACGCAGCACATGCCGCCCGCGTTGGTGGCGACGTTGCCGCCGATGGTGGACGACTCCCAGGAGCCCGGGTCCGGCGGGTAGTAGAGCCCCTCCCGGCGGACCGCCCCGGCCAGCGTCGCGTTCACCACGCCGGGCTGGACCACGGCGATCCGGCCCACCGGGTCGATCTCCAGGATCCGGTCCATCGCCACGGTGCTCAGCACCACCGCGCCGTCCACCGCGTTCGCCGCGCCGGCCAGCCCCGTCCGCGCCCCCTGCGGCACCACGGGTACGCCGTGCCGGGCCGCCGCCCGCACCACGCCGGCCACCTCCCCGGTGTCGCGCGGGCGGACCACCACCAGCGGCGTGCCGGAGGCGCACAGGTCGGCCTCGTCCCGCTCGTGCATCCGCAGCAGGTCCGGGTCGGTCAGGACGGCGGCGTCGCCGAGGACGGCGCGCAGCTCAGCGAGGAGGGGTGACATGCAGCAGAGGCTAACCGCCGCCCAGGTCGGCGGCCACGCAAGGAAGGGCCCTGTTGTACAGGGGGCCCTTCCTTGCGTGGCGAGGGGAAGAGGCTGGGCAGGGACAGGAGGGACTCCAGGATGCTTGCGCGGCCCTGCCGGAAGTCCCGCTCCGGCACGTGTGCGTACTCCTGGCGGATGGCGGATGGCGGCGGAGCGGTCGTACTCCTCGGGCGGGCCAGCGCGGGGCCGTCGAGTGCGCCGCCGCCCCGGTCGTCGCCCAGTTCTGTCACCCGGCCGACTCTGCCGCAGCGGGCGAGGATTCACCGTCCCCGCTGCGGGTAGTCCCCGCCATGGCCGTGGCCCGGGACCGCCGACCCTCGTTGCTGCGGCATGCCGGGAAGCGCGACGGCGACGTCGACGCGCCACGGATCGCGGCGGCCATGGAGCAGTTGCGCCACCGGGGCCGGGCCACGCTGCACGACCGGCTGCACCGGGTCCGGATGGCGCTCGGGCTGGCCGTCCAGGCCGGGCTGGCCGCCGCGCTGGCCTGGATCGTCTCCTATGAGCTGCTGCACAACCCGCAGCCGGTCTTCGCGCCGATCTCGGCGGTCGGCACGCTGGCCGCGTCGCTCGGCCAGCGACTGCGGCGGACCGTCGAGCTGATCATCGGGGTGGCGGTCGGGGTGTTCCTCGGCGATGTGCTGATCTATTTTCTGGGCACCGGCGGCTGGCAGCTCGGGATCGTGGTGACGGCGGCGATCCTGCTGACCATCTTCTTCGGCGCGAGCGTGGCGATCGTCATCCAGGCCGCCGCCACGGCCGTGCTGATCGTCACGCTCAGCCCGTCCACCCAGAACCTGGAGATACCGCGCTTCGTGGACGCGTTCGTCGGCGGCGGGATCGCGCTGGCGGTGACGGCGATCCTGCTGCCGCTGAACCCGCTGCGGGTGATCAACCGGGCCGCCCGGCCGGCGCTCGACCTGCTCGCCGACCAGCTCGACGTGGCCGCCGGAGCGCTGCGCGACCGCGACCGGGACCGCGCCCAGGGCGCCCTGGAGCGGCTCCGGGAGAACAAGGCGGAGCTGGCCACCTTCACGGAGGCGATCGAGGGCGCGAAGGAGACCAGCACCCTCTCCCCGGCCCGCTGGCACCGGCGCAGCGAGCTGACCCACTACGCCGACGCTGCCGAGCCCATCGACCGGGCGATGCGCAACAGCGGCACCCTGATCCGGCGCTCGGTCACCATGATCGAGGACGGGGAGCCGGTGCCCGACCCCATGCCCGACGCGGTGGCCCACCTCGCCGAGGCGGTCCGCCTGCTCTGCCACGAGTTCGCCGTCGGGGCGGACCCGGAGAAGGCCCGGGAGCGGTCCCTGCGGGCCGTGAGCGAGGCCGGCCGGGCGTACGAGCGGGGGGTCGGCTTCTCCGGCAGCGTGGTGGTCGCGCAGGTACGGACCACCGCCAGCGACCTGCTGGTGGCCTCCGGCATCGATCAGCAGGAGGCGAACCGGCTGGTCCGGGAGTCCTTCGGCGAGCAGGAGAAGCCGACCCCGGGCACGGGCGGGTCCGAGGGCTCCCCGAAGCCGCCCGTCGCCCCGCCCGTCGGCTGAAGGACGGGACGGGCGGATCCGCGATCAGCCCAGCCCAGCCCAGTGAGGCTGCTCAGCCCAGCTCGGCGAGGGCGACCAGCAGGCGGTCGACGTCCCGCGCCGTGCTGCCCAGGCCCAGACTCGCCCGCAGGGCGGTCGGCGGCAGGTCCGCCCGGCCGCTGCGGGTCGCCGCCTCGGCGAGCAGCCGCCGGGCCAGCGGGTGGGCGCAGAACAGCCCGTCGCGCACCCCGACGTCGTGCCGGGCGGCCAGCTCGGTCGCCACCTCGGCGGAGTCCCGGCCGGCGACGACGAACGAGACGATGCCGACCCGGGGCGCGTCCGGACCGAAGGTGCGCAGCTCGACCACGTGCGGCAGGGCGGCCAGGCCCTGCCGGAGCCGGGCCAGCAGGGCCTGCTCCCGGGCGTGCAGCGCGTCCCGGTCGGCGGCGGCGAGGGCCGCGCAGACCGCCGCGAGGGCGACCGCGCCGAGCAGGTTGGGGGTGCCCGCCTCGTGCCGTGCCGGGCCGGCGGCCCAGCGCACCTCGTGCGTGGCGTCCCCGACGTGGCTGGTCGCGCCCCCACCGGCCAGGTACGGCGGGGCGGCATCGAGCCAGTCGCCCCGCCCGAGCAGGACCCCCGCGCCGAACGGCGCGTACAACTTGTGCCCGGAGACCGCCAGGTAGTCCACGCCGAGCGCGGCCACGTCGACCGGGGCGTGCGGGGCGAGCTGGGCGGCGTCCACGACGATCCGGGCGGCGTGCCGGCGGGCGACGGCGGCCAGCTCGGCCACCGGCCAGCGCTCCCCGGTCACGTTGCTCGCCCCGGTGACCGCCACCAGGACCGGCGGGCCGGCGGTGCCCGCTGCGCCGGCGGTCGCGGCTGTCGCGTCCCGGCGCAGCTCGGTCAGCGCCGCGTCCAGCGCCCGGACCGCCTCGCCGGGGCTGGCCGGCACGGGCAGCCGCACCGAGCCACGCGGCCAGGGCAGCAGGTTGGCGTGGTGCTCCCCGGCGAACGTCACCACCGTCGTCCCGGCGGGCAGGGCGCGGGCCAGCAGGTTCAGCGCGTCCGTCGTGTTGCGGGTGAAGATCACGTGGTCGCCGGCCCGGGCGCCGAAGAAGTCGCCGACGGTCTGCCGGGCCCGCTCGTAGGCGAGGGTGCAGCGCCGCGACAGCGCCCCGGCGCCGCGATGCACGCTGGCGTACCAGGGAAGCAGCTCGGCCACGGCGTCGGCCGCCGCCCGCGCGCACGGCGCGCTGGCCGCGTGGTCCAGGTTGGTCTGGCCCGGCACGCCGAGCACGTCGAGCGGCCGCGACGACGCCGGCGCGGTCCGCGCGGGCAGCGGGGCGAGCGGGGGTACGAGGGTGACGGTCATGGCCGACCTCCGGGTCCGGGGACCCCGGGTGACGTCACCGGGACGGGGTCCGCGCTTGCCCAGCGCCGGACGGGCTGGGCCCGGTCATCACCCGGGGCACCCCACCGCGAACTCGACGAGGGTTGCCGGCCAGCAAGCCGGGGCTTGACGCTGGCGCTCGTGACCTGACGACAGGATAACGGTCGCCGGATGCGCCCGGAACGGCCGGCGGGGGGTGACTACGCTGACAGAATGGCCGACACCCCGCCCGGCGGCGCCCCTGTGCCGCCGTGGACCGCGCCCGACGTCCCCCCGCCGCCCGGCGGGGCCGCCCCCCGGATGCCGCTGCGCCGGCTGGGCTGGCGGCGGTTCCTGGTGCTGGCCCTGGTGGTGCTGCTGATCGCGGCCTGCGCGGTCTACATGCTGTTCGTGCTCGGCTCCAACCTCGGGCCTCAGGCGCTGCTGATCGGCGTGGTCGCCGCGATCCTGCCGGTGCCGGTGCTCGTCTCCTGCTTCCTGTGGCTCGACCGGTACGAGCCGGAGCCGCTGAAGTACCTGATCTTCTGCTTCGCGTGGGGGGCGTTCGTCTCCACGGCCGCCTCGCTGACCGTGAACGAGTTCTTCGCCGCCCGGTTCGCGGACTGGGGGCTGCCGAACGCCCTCACCGGGGTGCTGGTCGCCCCGTTCATCGAGGAGCTGACCAAGGCGCTCGGGCCCATCCTGCTGCTGATCTTCCGCCGCCGCGAGTGGTCCGGGATCACCGACGGCCTGGTCTACTGCGGGTTGTCGGCGGTCGGCTTCGCCATGGTGGAGAACATCCTCTACCTGGGCGGCTACGGCTACGCCTCCGGCGTCGACGAGTACGGCCCCGCCACCGGCGCGCGGCAGGTCATCGCGATCTTCATCGTCCGGATCCTGCTGTTCGGGTTCGCGCACCCGCTGTTCACCTCGATGACGGGGGTGGGGCTCGGCATCGCCGCCCGGACGGCCGACCGGCGGGTGCGGTTCCTCGCCCCGCTCGCCGGCCTGCTGCTGGCGATGATGCTGCACGGCACCTGGAACCTGCTGCCGTCGCTGGCCCAGGCCACCGGAGAGGCCATGATCGCCCTGTACGGCTACCTCGGCGTGATGGTGCCGATCTTCTTCGCCATGGTCGGGCTGGCCGTCTGGCTGCGCGGCTGGGAGGGGCGGCTGACCGAACGCACCCTGCCCGACTACGTGCGGGCCGGCTGGCTCACCCCGCCCGAGGTGGCGTCGCTGGGCAGCCTCGGCCGGCGGCACGCCGCCCGCACGTGGGCCCGCCGGGTGGCCGGCGACGCGGGCCTCAAGGCGATGCGGGGATACCAGTTCTCGGCCACCCGGCTGGCGCTGCTGCGCGACGGGACGCGCCGGGGGCTGGACCGCCGGCCGGTCGACCGGGAACGGACCGTGCGGGAGGAACGGGAGCTGCTGGACGCGCTCACCGCGTACCGGTCGTTCTTCGTCGGCCGGGACCCGCAGACCCCGGTCGGCAGCTGGGACGGCCACCGCTACCACCTGCGGTTCCCCGACGGCTCGCACCGGCCGGTCGACGCGCCGGACGAACCGGTGGTGCCGATCCCGGTGGTGCTCGTTCCGCCGCCCCCGCCTCCGGCCCCGGCCCATCCGGCAGGCTACACCCCGCCCGGCTGGCACGGCCCGCACCAGCCCGCACCCTGGCCACCGCGCCTGGGGTGACAGCCCGGCAGCCCTCCGGGCCGGGCCGAGTCGGGTCAGGCCGGGCCAGGTCAGGGCCGGGTCAGGTTGTCAGGCCGGTGAGGAAGTCACCCATGCCCTGGGCCATCGCCATCAGGCCCACGCCGACCGACCTGCACACCTGCGCCGCGCCGTCCGGCCGGAACGCCACGAAGTAGATCAGGAACGCGACGCCGCCCCAGAGGAACACCTTCTTCACGAACACCGGCAGGCTCCCCTCCCCAGGGTGCTGGACGTGCCTGGCGTTCCCCTCGCGGACGGCCGCAAACGAAGCACCCCCGCCAGGCCGCACACGATGCGCCCCGGGGGGAGGAGTGTTAACAGGGGGCCCCTGCTCTACCTGAAGCGTTGACAGGGGGCCCTTCCCTACAAGTAGAGGCCGGTGGAGCCCGTCGACTCCGGCTCGATTCGTTCGGCGGCCACGGCGTGCACGTCCCGCTCGCGCAGCAGCACGTATCCCCGGCCGTGCAGCTCCACCTCCGAGCGGTCGTCAGGGTCGAAGAGGACCCGGTCGCCGGAGACGATCGAGCGGACGTGAGGGCCCACCCCGACGGCGGTTGCCCAGGCGAGGCGCTTGCCGACGGCGGCGGTCGCCGGGATCACGATGCCGGCGGTGGAGCGGCGCTCACCCTCGCTCCCCTCCATCCGCACCAGCACCCGGTCGTGCAGCAGGCGGATCGGCAGGCCGGCGTCGAGATTGTCATCGGCGGTCACGACGGAACGGTACCGCGTCCCCGTGGACCGGTCCGCCGGTGGTTACGCGGTCGCGGCCCGGGGCAATGTTGGCGCAACCGCCCTAGGCTGGGGTGGTCGGACGTATCCTGCCCCCTGTCGTCTGGGCGCGGGTTCTGCTGCGGGAGGTGCGCTTGAGCCGCTTCGAGCGGGTACGGGGACGGCTGCGCCGCGCGTACGAGGCGGGACGGGACGCGGTGCGGCAGGCCCGCGCCGACCCGACCGGGCGGGCCGACGTGACGGGTCGTCGCGCGCTGCCCGGCAGCATCGACGTGCCGGACGAGGCCGGGGTGGCCTCGCCCCGCTCGCCGGGGCCGGTGGCACCGCCGACGGCGGTCGTGGTCGGCGCCGAGCCGCCCGCCGCGCTGCACAACTCCACCTCCAGCCGGGACGACGCGGACGTGCCGCACGGGCTGCGCATCGGGGCCGCCTGGTCGTGGCGGCTCATCGTCATCGGCGTCGTGCTCTGGGCGCTGCTGAAGGTCGTCGCCACCGTCAGCATCGTGATCATCCCGTTGGCCATCGCCATGCTGCTCTCGGCGCTGCTCGCGCCGGCCGTGGGCTGGCTGCTGCGGGCGCGTTTCCCGCGTTCGCTGGCGACCGCGGTGGTGCTGGTCGGTGGCCTGGCCGCCGTGATCGGCACGCTGACGCTGGTGGTGAACGAGTTCATCCAGGGCGTGCCGGAGCTGAGCAAGAAGTCCTCCGAGGGCGTCCGGCAGATCCAGGACTGGCTGAAGACCGGCCCGCTGCACCTGTCGGACAGCCAGCTCGACCGGTACATCGAGGAGGCACAGGCCTGGATCAACAACAACACCGAGCGGTTCACCAGCGGGGCCGTCTCTACGGCGGCGACCCTGGCCGAGGTGCTGACCGGCATCGTGCTGGTGCTCTTCGCCACGTTCTTCTTCCTGCGTGACGGCAGCCGGATCTGGCGTTTCCTGGTGCGGCTGCTGCCGGTGGCGGCCCGGTGGAAGGTCGACGACGCCGGCCGGGCGTCCTGGGAGACGCTGGGCGCCTACGTGCGGGCCACGGTGCTGGTCGCGTTCATCGACGCGGTCGGGATCGGCACCTTTCTGGTCATCTTCGACATCCCGTTCGCGTTCCCGCTGGCCGCGCTGGTCTTTCTCGGTGCGTTCATCCCGATCGTCGGCGCCGCGCTCTCCGGCGTCGTCGCGGTGCTGGTGGCGATGGTCGACAGCGGCCCGGTCACCGCACTGATCATCCTGGGCGTGGTGATCGGCGTGCAGCAGGTCGAGGGGCACGTGCTCCAGCCGCTGATCATGGGCCGGGCGGTGGCCATCCACCCGCTCGCAGTGATCATCGGGATTGCTGCCGGCGTGGTGCTCGCCGGGATCACCGGCGCGCTGGTCTCGGTGCCGCTGATCGCGGTGCTCAACACGGCCGTCCGCCGGCTCGCCGCGCGTACGGTGCCGGACACCCCGGCGGACGCCGTGGTGGTCGCCTCGCGGGTGCCCTGACCGGCCGGACCAGGCCTCTCCGGGGTGGGTCGGGCCCGGTCACGGCTTGCCGAGTCGCTCCAGCGCCCCCCGGGCGACCTCGGGGCGCGTCGTATACCAGAACGGGGGCAGCGAGCGGCGCAGGAACGGGCCGTAGCCCCGCGCCGTCTCCAGCCGTGAGTCGAGCACCGCGACCACGCCCCGGTCCCCGGTGGCCCGGATCAGCCGGCCCACCCCCTGCGCCAGCCGGACCGCCGCGATCGGCACGCTGACGGCGGAGAACCCCGAGCCGCCGCCCGCGTCCACTGCGGCGGCGCGGGCCGCCGCGAGCGGCTCGTCCGGCCGGGGGAACGGCAGCCGGTCGATCACCACGAGCTGGCAGGCATCGCCCGGCACGTCGACCCCCTGCCACAGCGACATCACGCCGAACAGGCAGCTCGACCGCTCCTCGCGGAACCTGCGCACCAGCAGCGGCAGCGCCTCCTCGCCCTGGAGCAGGACCGGCAGGTCGGTCTTCGCGCGCAGCAGCTCCGCCGCCTGCTGCGCGGCCCGCCGGGAGGAGAAGAGCCCGAGGGTACGCCCACCGAGCGCCCCGACCAGCGCCAGCAGCTCCTCGCCGGCCGCGTCGGGCAGCCCGGAGGCGGCCGGGCGGGGCAGGTGCGCGGCGACGTACAGGATGCCCTGCCGGGCGTAGTCGAACGGGGAACCCACGTCGAGCGACCGCCAGCCCGGCCCCTCCGTGGCGGGCACGGTGCCGGTGCCGGGGCGGCTGCCCGGGCCTGCGGCCACCGGTGTCGCGCCGGCCGGGGCGTCCCCCCGGGCCGTGGTGGCGGCCAGCGCGGCGGCGGCCGGGGACGGCGGGGCGGGCGGCGGTGCGTCCAGCCCCAGCGCCCGGGCCACCGTGTCGAACCGGCCGCCCAGCGCCAGGGTCGCCGACGTGGCGACGACGGTGCGCTCGTCGTACAGGTGGGTGGCGAGGGTGCCGGCGACCGACAGGGGGGCCACCACCAGGGCCCGGCGGCTGCCGTTGTCGGGCTTCTCCACCCACGCCACGTCGTGCTCGGCCTCCTCCAGCAGCCGCTGGGCGGTGGCGGACAGCTCGTCGAGCACCGCCTTGGCCTGCTGCTTGCGGACCGGGTCGGGGTCGTCGGACTTGACGTCGCCGATCGCGTCCAGCGCGGCCCGGGTGGCGGCGTCGAGCAGCGTGCACGCCTCGCGCAGCGGGCCGGGCAGCCCGGCCGTGAGGCGGCCGGCGGGCACCTCGGCCAGCCCGACGGCGAGCGCGTCGCCGGCCTCGGTGAGCCGTTCGGCGACCTCCGGGCGTAGCAGCGGCCGGGCCCGCCGGGTGGACCGGTCGATCAGCTCCGGCACCAGCTCGGCCTGGGCCGCCGAGGAGACCCGGTCGGCCAGCTCGTGCGCCTCGTCGACGATCAGCAGCTTGTGCGGCGGCACGATGTGCCGCCCGGCGATCATGTCGACGGCGAGCAGGCTGTGGTTGGTGACCACGATGTCGGCCTCCCGGGCGCGGGCCCGGGACGCCTCGGCGAAGCACTCCGCGCCGAACGGGCAGCGGGACGCCCCCACGCACTCCCGGGCCGGCATCGACACCAGCCGCCAGGCCAGGTCGTCGACGCCCGGGTCCAGCTCGTCGCGGTCGCCGGTGTCGGTCTCCGCCGCCCAGTCGCGCAGCCGTTCGATCTGCTTGCCGAGCCGGCCGGCCTCGCCGAGCCACTTCCCGCCCCCGCCGCCCGGCCGGGGCTCGACGGCGTCGAACAGGGTGTCCGTCGGCTCGTCCTCCGTCGAGTTGTCCAGCCGGGCCAGGCACAGGTAGTGGTGGCGGCCCTTGAGCACGGCGAAGGTGGGCCGGCGGCCGAGCACCGGCTCCACGGCGTCGGCGAGCCGGGGCAGGTCGTGCTCGACGAGCTGGGACTGCAACGCCAGGGTCGCGGTGGAGACCACCACCGGGCCGTCCACGGTCAGGGCCGGGGCCAGGTAGGCCAGCGACTTGCCGGTGCCGGTGCCGGCCTGCACCAGCAGGTGCTCGCCGGAGGCAACGCACTCCTCGATCGCCGTGGCCATCTGCTGCTGGCCGGGGCGGGCCGCGCCGCCGGGGACCGCGCCGACCGCCGCGGCGAGCAGCTCCCCGGCGTCGGCCCGCTTTCCGCGCCGCCGGGCGGAGGTGCGGGGGAGGGCGGAACCGGGAGCGGTGCGCGGCGGAGTCACCGTGCGACGGTACCCGTCGCCGCCGACACCGGTCCGCCCCCGCCCCGCGTGGCGGGGTCACGGTACGGAATCTCCCGGCATCGATTCCGTTACTTCCCCCCGCGCGGCGGATGGGCGGTATCGACTAGGGTGCGACTCATGCCGAGCGACGTGGTCCGCGTGATCTACCGCAAGTACGACGGCAGCGCCCACCGCGACTACCCGGCCCGCCGCCTGGCCACCGACGACCTCGGCGTGTGGCTCGGCGTGCCGGCCGGCACCGAGTCCGTCTACCACGGCCGGCCCTCCGTCGAGCAGATTCCCTTCGTGCTGCTGGTGCCGCACCACGCCTGGTGGACGTGCATGTTCAACCCGCCGCCGCGCACGAGCGAGGTCTACTGCGACATCGCCACCCCGGCCCGCTGGGAGGGCGAGGACACCGTCCACCTGTTCGACCTCGACCTCGACGTGGTGCGCCGCCGGGGCACCGGGCTGGTCGAGCTGCGCGACGAGGACGAGTTCGCCGAGCACCGGGAGCTGTTCGGCTATCCCGACGACCTGGTGGCCGAGGCGGAGGCCGCGTCCCGCCGGCTGCTGGGCGCGCTCGGTGACGGCAGCGAGCCGTTCGCCACGGAGTACCGGAAGTGGCTGGCCCTGGTGGTCTGAGCCCGCCGCCGCCCGCGGCCCGTCGCCGGCGCGGCGGCCCGTGACCAGTTACCAGCGCGGCGGCCAGTCGGCCTCCGCCCCGAGGTCGGGCAGCCGGGTCAGCTTGTCCGGGTTGAGCTGGTTGAAGATGCCGGTGATCCGGCCGTCGTGCACGGCGAACGCGGCGACCACCCGCCGCTGCTCGGCCAGGTCGGCGGTGTGCCTGGGCGCGTCGGGCGCGGCGAGGGCCCGCCGGGCCCGCGAGGCGAGCTGCCGGGCGGCCACCGCCGTCGTGCCGAGCACCTCGGCGACCTCGTCGAACGGCACCGCGAACACGTCGTGCAGCACCAGGGCGACCCGCTGCTCGGGGCCGAGCCGCTCCAGCAGCACCAGCAGGGCCGTGCCGACCCGGTCGGCGCGGGCGGCGCGTTCGGCCGGGTCGGGCGCGAAGCCCTCGCCGCCCAACGGCGTCACGACCGGCTCGGGCAGCCACTGCCCCGGGTACGTCTCCCGGCGCACCCGGGCCGAGCGCAGCACGTCGAGGCAGATCCGCCCACAGGTGGTGGTCAGCCAGGCGGCCAGGTTGCCGACCTCCGCCCGCCGCGCCGGGTCGCCCAGCGCGCCGGCGCAGCGCAGCCAGGTCTCCTGGACCGCGTCCTCGGCCTCGCTGCGGCTGCCCAGCATCCGGTGCGCCAGGGCGGTCAGCCGCCCCCGCTCCGCCTCGAACCGTCGACCAGCTCCGTCACGCCGCCACCTCCGGTGCACACGATTCTCCCCACCACCTGACGCCCCGGCGACCCCGAACGTGACACGGCGCCCGACGGGCGGAAGTGGCCGGGGTGGGTCATGATCCTGTTATGAGCGGGTTCGATGGTGCGCGGGCGGATGCCGCCCACGCTGTTCGTGACGTCGTGCCGCCCGAGGGGGCGACGATGCGGGAACTGCTGCGGGTGGGCGGGGGCGCCGTCGACCTGGCGGCGATCGATCCCCGGTCGACGCCGGGGCTGCCGGCGTCCGCCGCCGAGAGCGACGGGAGCCCCAAGGCGTGGGCGCGCGAGCAGGTGCGGCTGCTCGGCGCGACCCTGGGGCGGCAACAGGAGATGCTGTACGCCGCCGCGCAGGCCGCCGCCGGTCCGGGCGCGCCCACCGGCGCTGCCACGGCGGCCGACGCCGGGCCGGGGCGGGGCCGACCCGACCGGGTGCTGCTGGTGCTCCAGGCCATGGACTGCGGCGGCAAGGACGGCACGATCCGGCGGGTGGCCGGGGCGATGAACCCGCTCGGGCTGCACATCCGCTCGTTCGGCCCACCGACGGAGCGGGAGCGGCGGCACGACTTCCTGTGGCGGATCCGGCGGGCCCTGCCGCCGCCCGGGTACGTCGGGGTCTTCAACCGCTCGCACTACGAGGACGTGCTGATCGCCCGGGTGGAGTCGCTGGTGCCGGAGGCCACCTGGCGGGCCCGGTACGACGAGATCAACGCCTTCGAGCGGGAGCTGACCGACGCCGGGGTGCGGCTGGTCAAGGTCATGCTGCACATCTCGTACGCCGAGCAGGGCGAGCGGCTGCTGGCGCGGCTGACCGACCCGACGAAGCACTGGAAGTACCACCCGAGCGACCTGGACTCCCGGGCCCGCTGGGGTGACTACCAGGCCGCGTACGCCGAGGCCCTGAGCCGGTGCGGCGCGGACGCCGCGCCCTGGTACGTGGTGCCGGCGGACCGGAAGTGGTACCGGGACTGGGCGGTGGCCCACCTGCTCCGGGAGACGTTCGACGACCTGGATCTCGGGTATCCGCCGGCGGACTTCGACGTGGCGGCGGAACGCCGGCGGTTGCGGGGCGACTGACCGGCGGTTGCCGGGCGCCCGACCGGCGGTTGCGGGCCGATTGACCGGATCTAGGTAAACGGAAGGTGAACGACCGGTGAATGGCGGCTGGCCAGGGGTGGGCCGACGAATTCGCGGCTCCGCCGTTTCCTAGCATTCCCGTTGCAGGCACCCCCGGGCGTCCGCCACCCTTCCACCGACACGACGAGGTCCAGGCTGTGAAGTTTTCCTTCCGCCCCACCGAGGGCGCCTTCTACGAGCTCTTCACCAGGGCCGCGCAGAACCTGGTGCGGGGCACCGAGCTGCTGAACGAGCTGGCCCTGCCGGGCGTCGACGTGCAGTCGGTGAGCGAGCGGCTGACCGAGGTCGAGCACGACAGCGACCAGATCACCCACGACCTGTACAAGAAGATCAACTCTACCTTCATCACCCCGTTCGACCGGGAGGACATCTACCGGCTGGGCTCCCTGCTCGACGACGTGATGGACCACCTGGAGGCCGTGGGCAACCTGCTCTACCTCTACGGGCTGACCAAGCTGCCGGCGCTCCCGCGCGAGCTGCACGAGCTGGTCAACGTGCTGGACCAGCAGGCCAAGCTGACCGCAGAGGCGATGCCCCGACTCAAGTCGATGAAGGACCTCGAGGACTACTGGATCGAGTGCAACCGGCTGGAGAACGACGGCGACCAGGCGTACCGGATGCTGCTGGTCCGCCTCTTCTCCGGCGAGTACGACGCGCTCACGGTGCTCAAGATGAAGGAGGTCGCCGACGAGCTGGAGGCCGCCTGCGACGCCTTCGAGCACGTGGCCAACACCGTCGAGACCATCGCGGTCAAGGAGTCCTGATCCTGTGAGTCCCGAACTCATCGCCGTGCTGGCGGTGATCGCGGTGGCCCTGGCGTTCGACTACACCAACGGCTTCCACGACGCCGCCAACGCGATCGCGACCAGCGTCTCCACCCGCGCACTGACACCCCGGGTCGCGCTCGCCCTCGCCGCCGTCGGCAACTTCGTCGGCGCCCACTTCGGCGCCGGGGTCGCCAAGACCGTCGGCGACGACCTGGTCACCCTGCCCACCGGCATCGCGAGCCTGGGGGTGGTCTTCGCCGGAGTCCTCGGCGCGATCGCCTGGAACCTGATCACCTGGTACTTCGGCCTGCCGTCGTCGTCCTCGCACGCGCTGTTCGGCGGCCTGGTCGGGGCGACCCTGCTGGCCACCGGCGGCATCGTGCAGTGGGTCAACATCGCCGAGAAGGTCCTGCTGCCGATGGTGCTCTCGCCGATCGTCGGCCTGGCCCTGGGCTACCTGCTGATGCTGGCGATCCTGTGGCTGTTCCGCCACGGGCAGCCGGGCAAGCTCAACCGGGGCTTCCGCTGGGCGCAGACCGTGTCGGCGGCGGCCATGTCCGTCGGCCACGGCATGCAGGACGCCGCGAAGACCATGGGCATCGTGGTCCTCGCCCTCTACACGGGCGGCTTCCAGGACGACAAGACCCACATCCCCGGCTGGGTCTTCTGGACCTCGGCGGCCATGCTGGCGGCCGGCACGTACGCCGGCGGCTGGCGCATCATCCGGACGCTGGGCCGCAAGATCATCGACCTGGGCCCGCCGGAGGGCTTCGCCGCCGAGACGGTGGCCAGCTCGGTGCTCTACTTCAACGCCCTGGTGCTCCACGCGCCGATCTCCACCACCCACACGATCACCTCGGCGATCATGGGCGTGGGGGCCACGAAGCGGCTCTCCGCGGTCCGCTGGAACGTGGCGGGCAACATCGTGATCGCCTGGATCGTCACGTTCCCGGCGGCGGCGCTGATCGCCTGCCTCACCTACCTGCTGGTCCGCCCCCTCTTCGGCTGACCGCCGCCCCGCCGCCCCTGCGCGCTCGCTGCGTCGGCGCGCCCGCCGGCCCGGCGGTTAGGAAGGGCCCCCTGTACAACAGAATGCGTTGACAGGGGGCCCTTCCTTGCACATCGCCCCGCAGCTCACTTGTAGTGGACGCCGATCTGGGTGCGGATGTCGTCCAACAGGGCCATCACCTCCAGCGTGGTGGCGTGCGGCACCAGCGGGCTCTCCGTCAGCCCCGCCGCGAGGCAGCGCTGCACCTCGATCGCCTCGTACTGGTAGCCGCCGCCGGTCAGGTCGGCGGGGATCGTCTCCGGCTCCGCGCCGGCCCGGTGCAGCGTCGCCGACGGCGGCCGGAAGAACGGCGCGGGCAGCTCGATGCGGCCGGCGGTGCCGGTGATCGAGGCGACCAGCGGGGTGGCCCCGATCATGCCGCAGCTCAGCGTCGCCACGGCACCCGAGTCGTAGCCGAACACGATGCCGGTGTTCTCGTCCACCTCCTCCGGGCCGATCTTCGCCCAGGCCCGCACGTGCTGCGGGACGCCGAGCAGCAGGTGGGCCAGGCTGACCGGGTAGACGCCCAGGTCGAGCAGGGCGCCCCCGCCGAGCGCGCGGGCGCGCATCCGGCTCTCCGGCGCGAACGGCCCGGCCACCCCGAAGTCGGCCTGCACGCCGGTGACCTGCCCGATCGCCCCGTCGGCGAGCAGCTCGACCACCCGCAGGATCAGCGGGTTCGTGCGCATCCACATGGCCTCCATGAGGAAGACGCCCCGGGCGCGGGCCGCCCCGACCAGCTCGGCGCTGTCGGCCAGGTCGAGGGTGAACGGCTTCTCCACCAGCACCGCCCGGCCCGCCGCCAGGCAGGTCATGGTCGCCTCGTGGTGCGCCGCGTGCGGGGTAGCCACGTAGATGGCGTCCACCTCGTCGTCGGCGGCCAGCTCCGCCCAGGAGCCGTACGCCCGCTGCGCGCCGTGCCTGTCGGCGAACGACCGTGCCGCCTCCGGCGTCCGCGAGCCGACCGCGACCAGCTCGGCCCCCGGCACGTGCCGCAGGTCCTCGGCGAAGCGGCCGGCGATGTGGCCGGTGGCCAGAATCCCCCAACGTGTCATGCGCCCACGCTAGCCGGGCGTGGGCGGCCCAACGGTCGCCGGACCGGCCGAACCATGCTGCGGGACTAGGCTCGGCGCATGACCATCGACAGTCACGGTTTCCCCGCCCCGCCGGCCCTGGTCGAGCACGCCCGCCGGTTCCGCGCCGGGGGCGGCACGCCCGCGCGGCCCCGGGTCGCGGCCACCGTGCTGCTGCTGCGTCCGGCCGGCGACGACTTCGAGGTGTACGTCATCCGTCGCGTCGCCGCGATGGCCTTCGGCGGCGTGTACGCGTTCCCCGGCGGCGGGGTGGACCCGTCCGACTCGGCGGCCCACCTCGACTGGGCCGGGCCCGAGCCGGCGGGCTGGGCCGGGCGGCTGGGCGTCGCGCCGGAAGCCGCGCAGGCGGTGGTGTGCGCCGCCGCCCGGGAGGTCTTCGAGGAGTCCGGGGTGCTGCTGGCCGGCCCGGACGCGGCGACCGTGGTGGGCGACGTCAGCGGGGACGACTGGGAGTCCGCCCGGCAGGACCTGGAGGCCCGTCGGCGGGGCTTCGCCGACCTGCTCGCCGGGCGGGGGCTGACCCTCCGGTCGGACCTGCTGCTGCCGTGGAGCCGGTGGATCACTCCCGAGTTCGAGCCGCGCCGCTTCGACACGTACTTCTTCGTGGCACTGCTGCCGGCCGGGCAGCGGACCCGGGACGTCTCCGGCGAGGCCGACCACACCATGTGGGTACGCCCGGCGGACGCCCTGGCCCGGGCGGAGGCCGGCGAGCTGACCATGCTGCCGCCGACCCTGGTGACGCTGGCCCAGGTGGCCGCCGCCGGCGACCTGACCGGGGTGGCCCGCGCGTCGGCCACCCGCGACGCGGCGACGCCGATCGCCCCGCGTCTGGACCTGCCCGTCGACGGCGAGCCCCGCTTCGTGCTCGGCTGAGCGCCGCGCCGAGGCCACCCCGTGACACCGCCGTGACGCTGTCGCGAGGCTGTCGCGACGCGCCCGGGCGGGGCGACCGGTCAGCCGAGGTGGTAGTTGACGTGCGCGGACCAGCGGGCGAACCCGGTCCGCTCGTAGAGGGCGACCGCCCCGGTGTTCGACTCGTCCACGTAGAGCATGACCCGGTCCAGCCCCCGCCTGCGCAGGTGTGCCAGCCCGGCCGTGGTGAGCGCCTTGCCGAGCCCGCCGCCGTGCGCGGCCGGGTCGACGCCGAGCACGTAGACCTCGCCGATGCCGGCCGTGCCGGGCCGGGAGTGCACCTTGGTCCAGTGGAAGCCGAGCAGCCGGCCGGTTTCCGCGGAGACGGCGAGCAGGAAGCCGGCCGGGTCGAACCACGGCTCGGCGAGGCGTACCCGCAGGTCGGTGGCCGTCCAGCGGCCCTGCTCCGGGTGACTGGCAAAGGCCCGGGCGTTGAGCGCGAGCCAGGCGTCGTCGTCCTGCCCGGGGACGAACGCGCGCAGCGCCACCCCGTCGGGCAGACGCGGCTCGGGCAGCGGGTCCACCAGTGGCCGACGCAGCTGCCAGAGCACCCGGGCCCGGGTGAGGCCGAGGTCGACGCCGAGCGCGGCGGCGGACGGGTGGTCGCCGTGCGCCCAGGCGCGTACCGGCCCGGTGGCTGCCGCGAGCGCCTCCCGGGCCAGCGCCCGACCGGCGCCCCGCCGCCGGTGCGCGGGGTGCACGGCCAGCTCCACGCCGACGCCGCCGGCCGGGTCGGTGGTGTCCAGGTGGGCGTACCCGGTCAGGACGCCGCCCGGCGCGTGGGCCGTGAGGTGCACGGCCGGGGCGTGCGGGTCGCGCAGCCGCAGCAGCGTGTGCTCGTCGAACGGCTCGGCGCCGTCGGCGTCGCCCGCCGCACGGGCCAGGGCCAGCACGTCGGCCACCTCGCCCGGCGTCAGCAGATCGGCCCGGGTCACCCGGTCGGTCGTCGGCTCGGCGCTGCTCACCCGACCAACGGTAGCGGGACCGCCGCTCAGGTGGGGCCGGTGGGCGGGACCGTCGGCTCAGGCGCCGGTGGGCGGGGCCGCCGGGCCGGGTGCCCGTGGGCGGGCCGCCGGCTCAGGTGGTGCCCGGGGGCAGTGCCTCCAGCCGGAACCGGGCCGCCAGGTCCGGCAGGAGGCTGTGCAGCGCGTCCACCGTGCCCTGCCGGTCGCCGCCGGCGTCGTGCAGCAGCACGATCGAGCCGGGCTGCGCCTCGGCGGAGACGACATTGGCGATCCGGGACGCCCCCGGTGCCCGCCAGTCCGACGGGTCGACGGTCCAGTGCAGCGGGACCAGGCCGAGCTCCTCGGCCACCGACACCACCGGGTACGTCCACGCGCCGCCCGGCTGGCGGTAGTAGGCGATCTGGGCGTTCGGCACAGCGGCCCGGATCGCCGCGTTGGTGCGCAGCAGGTCGGCCCGGATGACGTCGACCGACCGCTTGCCGAGCAGCTCGTCGTGGTGCCAGGAGTGGTTGCACAGGGTGTGGCCGTCGGCCACGATCGCCTGGATCAGGTCGGGGTGGTTCTGCGCGTTCTCGCCGACCACGCAGAACGTGGCGGTTACGCCGTGCTCCCGCAGCAGCGCCAGGACCTGCGGCGTGTATTGCGGGTCGGGCCCGTCGTCGAAGGTGAGCGCCACCTGGGGCGACCCGGTGGTGACCCGGGCGCCGAACGGGCCGTCGGCGGTCTCCGGCGGCTGCCCGGTCTCGCCGTCCTGGCCGGCCTCGCTGTCCTGGCCGGCCCCGGCGGGCCCGCCGGCGGCGGAGGGCGGCGCCCCGCCCCGGCCGGGGCCGGTCTGCGTCGGCTGGTCGGCGAAGCTGGGGTCGTCCGCGCTCGCGGTGACCCCGGTGGACTGCCGGCTCGGTTCGGGCACCATGCTGCGGCCCAGCGCGTACGCGGAGCCGAGCAGGGAGGCCACCACCAGGGTGGCGAGCGCCACGAACCGCCCGGTTGCATCGACGCGCATCAGTGGTCGCCGCCGCTCGCTTGCGGGGGTCGGCCCCTCGTCGCCCCCGTGGTCATCGTACGCACCATTGCCCCTTTCCTCGGCCACTCGCCAGTCAGGATAAAACTGGCGAGTGGCGCAAAAAGGGCAAACCGGCAATCGGGCGCTGGAGTGATGAGTGGGACGGGTCAGCCGGGGGACCGGAGCAGGTCAGACGGGGATCGGGGCGTGCTCCGACTCGGCCAGCGACCGCGACGGCGGCACGACGAACTTGTAGCCGACCTGGCGCACGGTGCCGATCATCGACTCGTACTCCGAGCCGAGCTTCGCCCGCAGTCGCCGTACGTGCACGTCGACCGTGCGGGTGCCGCCGAAGTAGTCGTAACCCCAGACCTCGCGCAGCAGCTGGTCCCGGGTGAAGACCCGACCCGGGTGCTGGGCCAGGAACTTCAACAGCTCGAACTCCTTGTATGTCAGGTCGAGCGGCCGACCCTTGAGCTTCGCGGCGTACGTGTCGGGGTCGATGCTCAGCTCGCCCGCCCGGATCGAGCCACCGGCCCCGGACGTGGCGTTGCTCAACCGGCCGACTGCCAGCCGCAGCCGCGCCTCCACCTCGGCCGGACCGGCGCTGGCGAGGATGACGTCGTCGACGCCCCAGTCCGCGTTGAGCGCGATCAGCCCGGCCTCGGTGACCACCGCGACCAGCGGCACCCCGAGCCCGGTGGCGTGCAACATCCGGCAGGTGGCCCGGGCCTCGCTCAGCTCCGAGCGCGCGTCAACGAGGACGGCGTCCGGGCTTGGGCCGGCGACCAGCGTGCGGACGTCGCGTGGCGCGGTGCGCACCGAGTGTGGCAGCAGGTCGAGCGCCGGCAGCACCACCGATGGTTCACCTGCGCGCGCGGTCACCAGCAAAAGGATCTCCACACGATCACCTCCGTCCCGGCGGCCTTCACGGCCGCGCGCGACCAGCGGCACCCTGAGGCGGGGTGCGCTGAGAACTTGCGTGGGTCCCGGCGTCGCTGACGGGCGGGTAACGGCTTGAGCGTAACCGATCGCCCCGCCCGTGCCTCCAGGTCGTTTCCCGTTTGTCGGTCTTGCCCACGATCGCGCCGCAGGTTTTAACGTCGCGGAAACCGTGGCCACCGATCCGACACCCCGGTCTGGCACGATCAGGGCGTGTTTCCCTCGACCTCCTCCGAGGCCGGCCGGGACCCGTGGGTCGACGACGTCCACCCTGGGCCGGCCGGTCGTGCGCACCCGCCGGCCCCGCGCACCGGCCCGCTCGTCGACGACGACGGGCCCCCGGTGCGCCGTGGGCGACCCCGCCGGCTGCGCCGGGGCGGCGAACCCGCCCGGCGACCCGACGACGAAGCCGTCGACGAGGCGGGCGAGGAGGAGATCGAGCCGGTCGAAGTACGCCGGCCGCTCGCCCTCACCGTCGCCGGGTTCGCCGCGCTGCTCGGCGTCGGCCTGGTGCTCGGCGCGCAGACCGCCGGGCCGGGGCACCGGCTGCCGTTCGCCCTCATCATCTTCGGCGTGCAGCTGATCTTCGTCCTGGCCTGGACGATGGCCATGCGCCCGCCCGCGCTGCTGCTGGTGGCGCTCACCAGCGCCGTGGTGGCCGCCGCCGCCGACATCGCCGCCGTGCAGTCCGACATCGCCGGCCTCGCGCCGCTGGGCTACCTCGCGGCCGGGGGCTTCCTGCTCGGCGTACTCGGGCAACTGGTCCGCCGGGTCGACCGGGTCCGGGTCACCGACTCGCTCGGCACCACGCTGCTGATCGTGGTCGGCGTGGTCGCGTTCGCCACGCTGATCGTGCTCAGCCGGATCCCGGCGGGCACCCAGGCGATCACCGTCTGCCTCACCGCCACCGGCGTCGCGCTGACCGTGGCCCGGATCACCGACGCGGTGCTGCCCTGGCCCCGGCTCGCCCCGCAGGTGCCCCGGGGCGCGGCGGGCGTCGTGATCGGCGCGATGGTCGGCACCCTCGCGGGCGCGGTCCTCGGCAGCTACCTGGTCAGCTTCACCCCGACCAGCGGAGCGGTGATCGGCCTGGTCACCGCCGGCACCGCCGTGCTGGCCGACCTCGCCGTCGGATACGCGGAGGCGGGCCGGCTGATGGCCGGCGAGCCGCCGACGATGTGGGTCGCCCGGCACATGCAGGGCCCGCTCGGCGGCTTCGCCCTGGCCGCCCCGGCGGCGTACGCCATGTGTGTGCTGTTCCTCTGACCGCCTGACGGGTGGGGCGGGCCGGGCGGCGGGGCGCGACCGGGGGTTGAGGTTTTCTCCCTTCGGGTACTCTCCGGGGCGCCGCTCGGGCGGCACCGGTGCCACGGGCGCGCCGGCACGGCAGAAGGAGGCGGCGTGGCGACGGCCCACCCGGCGTACGAGGAACGTCCCCGGCGACGCGGGCGCAAGGTGCTCATCACGCTGCTGGTCCTCCTGCTGATCCTCGGCGGGCTGCTGGTGGCCGCCGACCGGGTGGCCGCCGGGGTGGCCGAGCGGGCCATCACCGACCAGATCACCCAGGAGATCACCAAGCAGGGCGCCCAGTCGTCGCCGCCCGAGGTCGAGGTCGGCGGCTTCCCCTTCCTCACCCAGGTGCTCGACGGCAGGTACGAGCGGATCTCCATCCGGCTGCGCGACGTGCAGGGCTCGGTGAACGGCGACGCGGTGGCCCTGCCGGAGCTCGATGTCGACGCCCGCAACGTGCGGGCCTCCCTGGACACCCTGCGCACCCAACAGGGCGACGTGGTCGCCGAGACCGTCGACGGCACCGGCACCATCACGTACGCGAGCCTCGCCGCGCTCCTCGACCGGCCCGGCCTGACCCTCGGCGAGCGCGACGGCCGGCTCGCCGTCACCGCCCCCGTCGACATCCTCGGGCAGAAGCTGACGCTCACCGGGACCGCCGACGTGACCGTCGGCAAGGAGGGGGCGATCTCGCTGCGCTTCAACGACGTCGACGCCGAGGGGCTGCCGAACGTCCCGCGGGCCCGCACCCTGCTGCGCAACTACGCCAAGGACATCTCGATCGACGTCCCCCTGCCCGACCTGCCCTTCCAGCTGGCGGTGCGCGAGGTCAAGCCGCTGCCGCAGGGCCTGGCGGTGACCGCCGCCGCCAAAGAGGTCCCGATCAACTCGGCCGGCTGACCCCGCTGCGGGGCGGGCACGGCGCGCGCCGGTCCGGCGACTGTCCGTCGGGACGGGCGTCCCGGATGCTGGTCGGGCCGGTGGCGGTCCCCGGGATGGCTGGTAGTGTCCCTGCTCATGGGGACGCTCCTCACCAAACGGCGCGCGGTCGACCTGTGCCGCGTGGCCACCTGCCTGTGTCGCCCCGTCATCTGACGGCGGGGCTGTCCTCGGCCGCCTGACGGCGGCCACCGGCCACAGGGTCTGCGTACCCTCCGGTTCTCCCCCCTGAACGCCCGGCAGCGGCGCCGTCGCACGAACCCGTGATCCCGTCCTTCCCACTGGGTCCCGCGCGTGGTGCGACAGCCACAGACTTCGTCCTCGCGCAGGCTCACCATCCATCCTCACCAGGGAGTGATCTGATGAGTCGCGACACCGCACTCGTCTCGGCCGAATGGGCCGAGAAGAGCATCGACGCCCCGGGCGTCGTCTTCGTCGAGGTCGACGAAGACACCTCGGCCTACGACACCGGGCACATCGCCGGCGCGATCAAGCTCGACTGGCGCACCGACCTCCAGGACCCGGTCCGCCGGGACTTCGTCAACAAGTCCCAGTTCGAGGCGCTGCTCTCCGAGCGCGGCATCTCCAACGACGACGTCGTCGTCCTGTACGGCGGCAACAACAACTGGTTCGCCGCGTACGCGTACTGGTACTTCAAGCTCTACGGCCACCGCGACGTCAAGCTGCTCGACGGCGGTCGCAAGAAGTGGGAGCTGGACGCCCGCCCGCTGGTGGCCGACGCGGTGACCCGCCCGGCCACCCAGTACGTCGCGCAGGAGCCGGACACCTCGATCCGCGCCTTCCGCGACGAGGTGGTCGCCGCGATCGGCACCAAGAACCTGGTCGACGTGCGCAGCCCCGACGAGTTCGCCGGCCGGCTGCTCGCCCCCGCCCACCTCCCGCAGGAGCAGGCCCAGCGCGCCGGTCACATCCCCACCGCGATCAGCGTGCCGTGGTCCAAGGCGGCGAACGAGGACGGCACCTTCAAGTCCGACGACGAGCTGCGCAAGATCTACGCCGCGGCCGGCCTGGACGACGGCAAGGAGACGATCGCCTACTGCCGGATCGGCGAGCGCTCGTCGCACACCTGGTTCGTGCTCCAGGAGCTGCTCGGCCACGCCAACGTGAAGAACTACGACGGATCCTGGACCGAGTACGGCTCGCTGGTCGGCGTGCCGGTCGCGCTCGGCGACGAGCCCGGGGAGGCCTGAGCCATGACCGCTCCCACCGCACAGACCGCTGCCGGCTGCGCCGCGCCCGACCAGGCCGCCCCGCTGCCGGCCAGCCTGGACCTGGAGAAGGAGACCGTCATCACCGGCGTCGTCCGGTCCGAGGCGGGCGACGCCGTCGCGGGCGCGTACGTCCGGCTGCTCGACTCGACCGGCGAGTTCACCGCCGAGGTGGTCACCTCCCCGGCCGGCCAGTTCCGGTTCTTCGCCGCGCCGGGCACCTGGACGCTGCGGGCGCTGTCCCGGCACGGCAACGGCGACAGCACCGTGACCGCCGCCCGCGGCATCAACGAGGTGACGGTCACCGTAGCGCCGTAGGTGCAAGGAAGGGCCCCCTGTTAACGCTTTCTGTATAGGAAGGGCCCCCTCTTAACACCTCCGCACCGTGTGCATCGGCTCGGGCCGGCCGCCCCGTCCAGGGGGTGACCGGCCCGAGCCGTGTCGCGAGGCAGACGCCGGCGGAGAATGCACTCAGAAGACGCAGCCGCCGTTCGCAGCGGCGTCGCCCCGTCGTGGGTGCAACGCAAAATGTAACCCAAGAGCTTGAAATGTAACCCCTGTGCAGTTACATTTCGCGCCATGGCCGAGAACTTGGACGACCTGATACAGGCGCTGCGCGCCTCAGGCGGGGACACGACCAATGTCGAAGTCAAGGCCGCCGCAGGCGGGTTGCCTGTCTCGCTGACCGCCTCGTTGAGTGCCTTGGCCAACCTTCCCGGTGGTGGGACGGTCATTCTGGGCTTGGACGAACGTACCGGCTTCCGCCCGGTGCCACTGGCCGATCCGCAGGTCCTCAAGCAGGGCCTCGCCACGAAGGCGCGCGCATACACACCGCCGGTGCGCCTCTCCATCGACGACGGCATCGTCGACGGACAACCGGTGATCGTCGCTCGGGTTCACGAATGTGATCCGTCGGCAAAACCGTGCCGGGTCACCGCCACGGGCACCGCTTACCTTCGTGGCTACGACGGCGACTTTCCGCTGTCCGACCTGGAGACGCAAGGGTTCCTTGCCGCCCGGCGACCGCCACTGTTCGACCGCCGACCCGTCGACGGGGCCAGCTTCGATGACCTCGACCCAGCCCTGGTCGCTTCGTATCTGGCGACGGTACGCGAGCGGGACGCCGCCGGGCTGGGGCGCTTCGCCGACGACGCCGAGTTGTTGCGCCGGGCCGGCGTGACCGTGAGTGGCGGGCAACCCACCACGGCTGGCCTGCTCGCCCTCGGCGTCCACCCGCAGCAGTTCTTTCCCCGTTACGTCATCCAGGCTGCCGCCGAACCCCTGCCCCATGATTCACCCACGGTGCGAGCGCGCAACCAGATCACGATCACAGGCCCCATTCCCCGCATGCTCGACACCGCACTGGACTGGGCCCGGCGCACGTTCGACACGGCCATCGTCGCCAACCCCGACGGCAGCGTCGCCGATCGACCCACGTACCCCTTGGTCGCGTTTCGTGAAATCGTTGCCAACGCCCTCATCCACCGCGACCTCGACCACTGGTCGCAGGCATTCGCCATCGAGGTGCGGCTACGCCGCGACCGTCTTGTCATCACCAACCCTGGTGGTCTGTACGGCATCACCGTCGACCGCCTCGGCCGCGACGCCGTCACCTCCGCCCGCAACGGGCTCCTTGTGGCCATCTGCCAACACGTCCGCTCAGCCGCCACCGGCGGCCGGGTCATCGAGGCCCTCGCCAGCGGCATCCCCACCATCGCTCACGAACTGGCGGACCGGGCCCTGCCACCGGCGCAGTACATCGACACCAACATCAGGTTCACCGTGCTGCTCCGCAGCCCCGCAAGCACGCCAACGAGCCCGGCGCTCAACACCACCGAGCTACGCATCTACGACGCGCTCGCCGCCGGACCGAGAACCGTCGCCCAACTCGAAACCACGCTCGACCTGACCGGACCCAACATCCGCAAGGCCCTGCGGAGCCTGCGCAATCGCGGCCTCGTGCACCAGGACGGCGGCAGAGGCCGCCCCACCACATACCGGCGGACTCCCACCCCACGCCGAACCTAGGCGGGGCTTGCGGCGTAGATCAGCACGGCAGGAGCGCTCGGGCCGGCCACTCCGTCCAGGGATGACCGGCCCGAGCCGTGCCGCGAGGCAGATGCAGCCGGCTGAGAATGCGCTTACGAGGTGCAGCCGCCGGCATGATCGACGCGGCGCACGCAGCGGCGTCGACCGCCGAGCCGCCGGTCGCAGAAGACCTGGTGCTGTGCGTCCGGCGCGCCCTCCTGCGACACCGTCGTCTCGCCGAGCACCAGCTCCGGCAGGAACGCCAGCGACCGGCCGATCGCGCGGGCCAGCACCCGCGCCGCCGGCAGGTCGTCGGCGGCGACGGTCAGGTGTACGACGTACCGCTCGCGCCCGGTCGCGGCGGTCACCCGCGCACCACCCGGGGCCCGAACCGGGACTGCCAGTCGCGGAGCGCGCCCTTGATCCGCGCGTTCTCCTCCCGGGTACGGCTCAACTCGGCGTGCAGCGCGGCCAGCTCGTCGGCGATCCGGCGCAGGTAGCCGTCCACCTCGGCCGGGTCCAGCCCGCGCCGGCACCGGCCGAACCGCTGCTGCCGCACCTGACGGGCGCAGAGCGGCGGGTACGCCGTCGAGCGGTGATGGTGGCCCGCATTGTGCCGCCCCGGCGGCCCGGGTCGGCTTGCAGCCCTGCCGGCCGTAGGTCGGCTGTTTGTGGGTGGGGTGCTCGTGGGTGGCCCGTTCCCCGGCCGGGTGGTGGCGCGGTGTCGGGCCGGTGGGCGGCGGTCGGGGGGTCGCTCAGCTGCTGCGGATCGGCGGGTTGCCGTCGACCGGTTCGGGCGGAACAGCCGCAGGAGTATGCGCACGATGAGGACCACCTCTCCGCAAGGGCAGCCGGGAGCGGCGCTGCCGGGGAAGGTGGCCGGGACGGGTATACCCCTTCCAACATCGATACCCGCCCCGACCGGGGGAAGAGCCCTACTCGTTGCCACGCGAGGAGCGCTCACCGCCTAACTTAAATGAGGAAGAGGTTGAACACAAGATAAGGGCGGAACTTGTCGGAAGGTGTGTCGCCGTGATCGAATCGGAGGTGCCACGCGAGGAGTGCCATGCCTGCGACCCCGGACTACCTCCGGATTGCTGACGAGATAGTTGCCGACGTCAGATCGGGGAAGTACAAGCCGGGGGACAAGTTGCCCTCGATTGCCCAACTGTGTAAGCAGTACTTCGTAAGTCCGTCGACGATCCAGCTTGTCAACGTGCGGCTTGAGGCGCTCGGGGTGATCAGCCGTCACCAGGGCAAGGGCATCTTCGTCACTGATCCGGCGACCTGGCTGCGCAAGCCCTGACCGGGGCGAGATCTTGGAAGATTTCGGCCCCCGGAGGGGCCACAAACTTCCAAGATCTCCTACTTCCGGCGGGGCGTGACGGGGCGGGGCAGGCGGGCAAGATCGTGCTCGATCCCGGAAGGAGTGGCATCAGCCGGGCTGGGAGGCCACTCTTTCCCTGATCGAGCACGATCTTGGGGCCGAACGGGTGGCCCCGCCCGGTCGCTACCCGCTATCCGTCCGACGCCTGCTCGGCTGCCCGTTGTACCCGGGCGCGGTGCTCCGCCCACCGGCTCGCGTCGCCGTACGGCAGGTTGTCGTGGCTCTGCATCATGCCGGCGGTGCCGTCGATCATCTCTCGGACGATGTCCGCGTGCCCGGCGTGCCGGTGGCTCTCGGCGGTCACGTGCACCAGGACCAGGTGCAGGGTCACCCGGTTGCTCCCGGCCGGCCACCAGGGGACGGTGCCGATCGCGTCGAGCGGCAGCGCCTCGATCGTGGCGTCGGCGTGTGACCAGGCCCGGCGGTAGAGCGCGACGATCTGCTCGTGGGACTCGTCGGCGGTCGCCCACATGTCCGCGTTGGGGTCGGTGTCGGAGTCGAAGGGCATCGACTCGTCGTACGGCCGGCCGAAGGTCGGCCCGAAGTAGCCGAACTCGACGCCGGCCAGGTGCTTGACCAGCCCCAGCAGGTTGGTGCCGGTCGGGGTCACCGGCCGGCGGATGTCGTACTCGGGGAGCCCGTCGAGTTTCCACAGCAGGGCCTGGCGGGCGTCACGCAGGTACTGGTGCAGGTCGGCCTTGGCGTCCGGTGGCGTCATCCGCCCACCCTGCCACCCGCCCCCCGCCCGGGGCGGGCGGGGGAACGGGCCGGGGGTCAGTTGCCTCGGCGGCGGAGCTTGGCGCCCCACTGGGCCACCGTCACCAGCAGCGCGCCGAGGCCGAGGGCGAGGGCGCCGATCAGGCCGACGGCCGCCGTGGAGGCCCCCGTCACCGGCAGATCCTGGCTCGCGGACATGTTCACCTCCCTCACGCGTCGGTCGTGGCGGGGACGGCGAAGCGGGTGGGCGAGGCCCACACGCACCGGTCCACCGTTGGTTGGCGGATGGCCTTGACCAGGGCGTGCACCAGGATCACCCGGTACAGCAGGTCGGCCAGCACGATCGCCGGCAGGAACAGCAGCAGGCGGGGGCGGCGCAGCCGCCAGGCGGCGAGCGCGACCCAGAGCCCCTGGCCGGCGAGCAGGAACAGCAGGCCCGTGCCGAGGCCGGGCCCGGCGGTGGCGAGCAGCCACAGCGTGAGCGGCGCGCCGAGCACGTAGACCAGCCAGTGCGCCATCAGCAGCACGTACGCGTAGTCGAAGCGGGTGTTCCGGCGGCCGACGCGGTGCCCGATGATCCCCTGGAAGGTGCCCCACAGCCAGCGCAGGTTCTGCTTGTACCAGTCCCGCCCGTTCGTCGGGTCCTGCAACAGCGCGACGGCGCGGGGGGCGTACACGACGCGGCCCAGGCCCCGGCGGTGCGTCTCCAGCACCCAGTACGTGTCGTCGACGATGTACGGCGGCTGCTGCGGTAGCAGCACGTCGAGCAGCTCGGTGCGGTAGATCGAGTTCGAGCCGGAGATGCAGTTCATGACGTTGAAGTGGCTCTGGATGCGGCGTACGACGGCCTGGTAGTTCCAGTAGCTGTAGGCGCGCTTGGCCAGCCACGGGTTCCATCGCCGCTCCGGCGGCCACCAGGTGACGTTGTGCCCGACGACGATCGCCACCTGCTCGGTGAGGTGCTCCAGCGCGGTGGTGACGAAGTCGGGTGCGATCAGCACGTCGTCGTCGAGGATGGCGACGGCCCGGTACGCCGTGCCCAGCCCGAACCGGACGTACCCGGCGTGCAGGGCGGCCGGCTTGCCGATGTTCTCCGTCAGCTCCAGCACCTCGGCCCCGGCCTCGCCGGCCTCCCGCGCCGTGGCGTCGGTGGAGGCGTCGGAGACCACGTAGACCCGGGCACCGGTGGCGCGGGCGGCCCGCACCGCCCCGGCGATCGTCGCCGCCCCGTTCCGGCAGGCGATCATGATGGCCACCTCGTCGGGGGCGACCGGCCGGTACCGGGGGAACTCCGGTCGCTCGCCGTGCCGGGTGACCCGCTCGGGACGGAGGAAACCGTAGCCGAACGCGGACAGGATGAGGAACAGGACGATCCCACTGAGAGTAACTGTGGAGATCAGGAAAGCTTCCCGCATGAGGCCCATTTCGCAGGTGAGGGGGTATGCGAAAGCCGCTCACGTTGCGGCGCTGCGGTAACGCTACGTGTTCACCTGGTGGTCGCCAAATGCCGGCCCGGGTTCTGACCGTTCGGTTGACCCGCCGTCGCCGGCCGGGGGAGTAGCGGCCGGTCAGGGGCTGGAAGTGGCGTGCCCACCGGGCGCTCGGCCCCGCGTGACACGATGAGCGGGTGAGTGGTGCTGCCCCTGCCGGATACGCCCCGCCGACCGGCCCCGGCGGAAGACGAGAGCCGACCCCGCCGGGCCGCCGGTCCCGTTGGCTGCTCGCGGCGACCGTGGCCTGGGCGGTGCTGCTCGGCGTACTCACCTGGGTCTCGGTCCGCGACGACGGGCCGACGGTCCGCGAGCAGCGCAGCCTGGCCCAGGCCGGCCCGGTGGTCGACCGCGCGGTGGGCGAGCTGGTCGCGGCGGCCGGCGACCGGGCCGTCGCGCTCACGCCCGCCCGGACCGAGGCGGGCTGCCGGGTGACCCCCATGCTCGACGGCGCGACCCTGGAGCGCGGCGTGGAGATCCTCGACCCCGCCGCCGACCCGCGCGCGGTGCTCACCGACGTCGCCGGCCGGCTGCCGGCGGACTGGCAGGCCGGCGTCCGGGTGACCGGCGACGGCCCCCGGCTGCGGGCCGACGCGGGGGAGTTCGTGCTGGTGGAGGGCCGCCCGGCCGGCGACGGCCGGCTCCGGCTGACCGTCCGCACCGGGTGCCGGCCCGTCGGCGACGGCTACCGCCCGCCGTCCGCCCAGGGCGGCCCGGAGGCGGGCGCGCTCGCCGCCGCCCTGCGGGCGCTGGCCGCCCCCACCGGGCCGGCCCCCGAACTGCTCGCCGCGCCCTGCCCGGGCGGCGACGGCCAGGCCCGCACCGCCCGCGTCACCCTCGACCCGGCCCCGGCCGCGCCGGCCACCGCACTCGCCCCGGCCGCCGGCGGCGCGGTCCTGCTCGACACCCCCGAGGGGTACGCCTACCGTGCCGGCGGGGTCACGGTGGCCCTGACCGGCGACCACCTCACCGCCACCACGCCCTGCCCCTGAGCCCCCGCAAGGAGCAGCCCGGCAGGGGTCACCGGCGGCGGACCGGGTCGCTCGCGGTGCGGCTGCGGCCCAGCGCGTCGACCAGCCCCCACCGGCCGGGGATGTCGAGCAGCTCCACCCGGCCCATGCCGTCCGGCACCGCCGGATCGATGATCAGGTGCTCGCCCTGCGGCTCCAGGCCGAGCATCACCCGCAACAGCAGCAGCGAGGTGCCGGCCGACCAGGCCTGCGGGCTGCACGCCGTCGGATACTCCACCGGATAGTCGGTGAGGCTGCGCTCGTAGCCGGCGAACGCCTCGGGCAGCCGCCCGCCGAAGTGCCGGGACGCGGAGAAGATGCCCTCGCAGATCCGGCCGGCCTCCTCGCGGAACCCGTACCGCCACAGGCCCCACGCGATGATCGAGTTGTCGAACGGCCACACCGTGCCGACGTGGTAGCCGATCGGGTTGTAGCGGCCCTGGTCGTCGGCGAGCGTACGCACGCCCCAGCCGGAGAACAGTCGGGGCCCGAGCAGGTGCGCGGCGACCCGACCGGCCTTGTCGGCGTCGACGATCCCGCTCCACAGCAGGTGACCGATGTTCGACGACAGGGCGTCGACGGGCCGCCCGTCCGGGTCCAGCGCCAGCGCGTAGTACTCGCGGTCGGGCAGCCAGAAGTCCCGGTTGAACCGCTCCTTCAGCTCCGCCGCCTCCCGCTCCAGCCGCTCGGCGTACGCGGGATCGTTCCAGACCGTGCGGGCCAGCCGCGCCCCGCGCAGCTTCGCGTCGTACGCGTACCCCTGGGTCTCGCAGGTGGCCCGGGGGAAACCCGGCAGCCGGCCGTCGGAGTAGGAGATGGCGTCCCAGGAGTCCTTCCAGCACTGGTTCGCAAGCCCCGTCTCCGGGTTGCGGGTCCGGTACCAGACGTACCCGGTGCCCAGCAGGTCGCCGTACGTGTCGATCCACTCCAGCGCAGCCCGGGCCGAAGCCTCCAGTTGCCGCACGAGCGCAGCGTCGCCGGTCCACCGCTCGTACTCGTCGAGCAGGATGACGAACAGGGGCGTGGCGTCGGCGGAGCCGTAGTACGGCGAGTGCGGCTGCTCCTCGAAGCCCGCCGTCTCGCCGTACCGCAGCTCGTGCAGGATCTTGCCGGGCTCCTCGTCGCGGAAGTCGTCGACCCGGAACCCCTGGAGCCCGGCCAGCATGGTGATCGTCGGCGGCACCAGGTCCGGCAGAAACGGCAGCACCTGGAGCGAGGTGAAGATGCTGTCCCGCCCGAACAGCGTCATGAACCAGGGCAGCCCGGCGGCCATCAGCCGCACCCCGAGGGCGATCGACTCGTAGCGCAGGGCCGCCAGGTCGTGCAGGCTCCGCAGGTACGCCCCGGCCAGCGGCTCGCAGTCGCAGCCGAGCTTCGGTGCCCGCGCGACGGTCTCCTCGTGCTCGGCGTGGATCTCGGCGACCGAGCGGTGCGCGCCGAGCGGCAGGTTGGCCCGGATGTCCTCCCCCCGGGCCCCGTAGATCACCGTGTCCACGGTGAGCCGGGTCGTCCACTCCCCGCGCGGGTCGACGCACACCCGGAACGTCATGCCCGCCGGGTCGACGGTCGCCGTGGCGCTGCTGCTCACCACCGTCTCCCGGTGGAAACCCTCGCGCCGGTACGTGAACCGCAGCTCGTGCTCCCCCGGGGTGGCGGTGGCCCGGCCCTTCTTGCGCCGGGTCTGCTTGATCTCGAACAGGTCGGCGAAGTCGGCCCCCATGTCGAGCCGGACGACGAACTCGACCTCCCGCCCGGAGTGGTTGAGCACGGTCAGCTCCTCGGCGAAGCTGCCGCCGATGGACCGGCTGCGGATCACCGACACCTTCGCGTCCAGGTAGTGCGTCGGCGCGCCGGGCACCAGGAAGAACCGGGTGCGGTACGAGAACGCGTCGTCGATGGAGAGCGAATGCAGCCGCTTCCCGTCGACGGTCAGCACCCAGGTCGACAGGAACCGGGTGTCGAAGGAGAACAGCCCGGTGGGGAAGTCCTGCGACGGCTCGATGTCGCCCCGCCGGTCGCTGACCAGGAACGTGTTGCCGTCGAGGATGCTGACCTGCTCCGTCACACCGGCTCCCTCACGCCGGCCGCCCGGCCTGCTCCCGGGCCACCACCCGGGGGTCCCGGGTGCCCGGCCGGGTGGGGAAGAACCGCCGGAAGGCCAGGAAGAGCACCACGTCCCCGGTGAACGTGCTCTCGTTGCGCAGCATCGACGACACGCCGTGCGCCCGGCCGGTGACGAGCTGGTCGAACAGGTCGGCGCTGCCGTACCAGTAGGCGTCCGCCGGCCCGGCCTCCCGGGTGACCCGGGCGAAGCCGGGAGCCATCTCGACCCGCCAGTGCTCGCTGTGGTTGCCGGTGGTGATCCGGAGCAGGAGCGCGCCGCGCACCGGGCCGCGCAGGACCGCGGGGGCGCGCGCCGGCAGCGTCGCGAAGAACCGTTCCGTCGCCTCGGTCGTCGCCTCGGTCACAGGGCGATCGTAGGCGGGGCAGCGGATGAACCGGGTGGTTATCGGCACTCAGTAGACGAGTGCCCGCGCCCCCTCGGCCATCGCCTCCTCGACGAAGACCGCCGCCCCGGCGATCCGCACCCCGGGCAGCACGTCGCCGGGGCCGATGTCCCGGCGGGCCGCGCACTGGGTGCAGGCGGTGACCCGGCCCGTCGTCAGGATCACGTGCAGCAGCTCGCCCAGCGGCGCGGAGTGCGGCAGCTCGAACGCCTGTGCCCGGCCCGGCAGCGCGAACCAGGTCGACTCCCCGGTCAGCCAGAGCGACACGTCCACACCGGCGGCGGTGGCCGTGGCGGCGACGGTGAAGGCCTGGGCGCACCGCTCCGGGGCGTCGGCCCCGGCGGTCGCCTTGACGACGAGAGAACGGGCCATGGGCCCAGCATAGGATGGCCGGGATGGTTACCGAGATCGGGTTCGTCAGCCTGCTGGTCGCCGGCCTGGGCGCGCTCGCCGGTGGCCTGGTCTACCTGGCTGTACGCATTTCGAGAGGACGCTGGTGACCCGGTGAGTGACGAGAACCCCCTCCAGCCGCCGTGGCTGAACGCGCCCCCGGTCGATGAATACCCGTACGAGGAGAGCCACGACCTGCGCGTCGGTCCGAAGCTGCATCCGACGCTGGACGGCCTGCTGCCGTACGTCGGGGTGTGGCGCGGCCGGGGCCGGGGCGGCTACCCGACGATCGAGGACTTCGACTTCGCCCAGGAGATCCGGATCAGCCACGACGGCCGGCCGTTCCTGCACTACGAGTCGCGGGCGTGGATCCTCGACGAGCAGAGCAGGCCGGTGCGCCCCGGCGGCCGTGAGATCGGCTGGTGGCGTCCGGTGCTCGACGGCGACGGCCGGGCCACCGACGAGCTGGAGGCTCTCATGTCCGTGCCGACGGGCGTGATGGAGCTGCACATCGGCAAGCGCAAGGGCACCCAGGTGGAGTTCGTCACCGACGCCGTGGTGCGCACCGCCACCGCCAAGGAGGTGACCGCCGGCCACCGCCTCTTCGGCATCGTCGAGGGCGCCCTGCTGTACGCGCAGGACATGGCCGCCGTGGGCCAATCCCTGACCCCGCACCTCTCGGCCCGCCTGCTCCGCGTCGCCGGCTGACCCTCGCTGCCCCGGCCCCGGCCTGCCCGCCCTGGCCCTGCGCTGCCCCGCCTCGGGCCGGTCAGCGGGGGTGGGCGAGCAGGGCCTGGGCGGCGTCGGTGTGCGCCGAGCGAGGCAGGCGTACCCCGTCCAGGGTGTGCACGGGGGCCAGGCCGCGCAGCGACGAGGTGAACCAGACCCCGTCGGCGGCGCGCAGCCCGGCCGGGGTGACCATGCGCTCCTCGGCGGTCAGGCCCACCTCGGCGGCGTGCGCCAGCAGCCAGGCGGCGGTCACCCCGGGCAGGATGCCGGTGGCGGCGGCCGGCACCGTGCACAGGGTGCGTCCGGCCAGCCAGACGACGTTCGCAGTCGGCCCCTCCAGGGCGTAGCCGTCGGTGGAGACCCAGAGCACGTCGTCCACGCCGTGCCCGGCGGCCCAGCGGCGGGCGGCGACACTCACCGCGTACGACGTCGACTTGATCCCGACCGGCAGCCAGCCCAGGGCGGGGCGGGCGGTGGCGGCCACGCCCAGCGGCAGGGTCGCCACGGAGATCCCGGCCCGCCGGGCCTGCCGCGCGGCGGCCGGCACCCCGGCGAGCGTCGCGTGCACCGAGGGCGGCCCGCCGCCCTCCGGCCCCCGCGTGCAGACCAGCCGCAGCGCGCCCTCCGCCTCGGCCGGCCAGCCCGCGCAGACCTCCTCCAGCAGGTCGACCAGCACCCCGGCCGGCGGCAGCGGCAGGCCGATCCGGGCCGCCCCCCGCGACAGCCGGGCCAGGTGCTCGTCGCGCAGCCACGGCCGCCCGTCGCGCACGTGCATGGTCTCGAAGAGCCCGTCGCCCTGGAGGGCGCCCAGATCGTCGCCGCGCAGCACCGCCTCGCCGGCCAGCACGACGCCCCGCCCCAGCACCGCGATCCTCACGTCCGCCACGTCCGCCACGCTCGCCACCTCCGCCCCGACCGGTCAGCCTAGCCGCGTACCCCCGTGGTGGCCGGCGCGTCGCGGCGGCCGAACTATGATCGGACGGTGTCCGAATCATCCCTCGCGGAAGTGCTCCGCGCCCGTGGGCTGCGGCTGACGGCGCAGCGGCAGCTGATCCTCCAGGCGGTGCTGGACCTCGGGCACGCCACCCCGGAGCAGGTGCACACCGCCGTCCGCGAGGTCGCCGCCGGGGTCAACATCACCACCATCTACCGCACGCTGGAGCTGCTGGAACGCCTCGGCCTGGTGACCCACACCCACCTGTCGCACGGCTCGCCCACCTACCATGCGGCCGGCGAGCACCAGCACGTCCACCTCGTCTGCCGGGAGTGCGGCGCGATCGACGAGATCGACCCGGAGCTGCTCCGGCCGCTGGCCGACCGGCTGGTCGCCGAGCGCGGGTTCCGGGTGGACATCGGGCACGTGGCGCTGTTCGGCGTCTGCGACCACTGCGCGGACGGCAGAGCAGGGGCGGGCGCGGAAGCGGGCCGGAGCGAGGACGGGGAGCGGAAATGATCGACATCGCGGGCGCGGTGGCCACCGAGGCCATCGACGAGGAGACCCGGGACCAGCCGGAGCCGGCGCACCGGGCGGCGGGGGTGCGGTCCGTCGCCGCCCACTACGGCGACCCGCTGCGGGAGCAGCGCGTCCTCGACACCGCCGTCGGCCTCGTCGACCGGTCGCACCGGGGCGTCGTCGCCGTGCCCGGCGAGGAACGGATCGGCTGGCTGCACACCCTCACCACCCAGCACCTGGCCACGCTGGCCCCCGGCGAGGGCACCGAGCTGCTGGTGCTCTCCCCGCACGGGCACGTCGAGCAGCACGCCATGGTCGCCGAGGACGGCGACACCACCTGGCTGGACACGGAGCCCGGCGCGACCGGGGGCCTGCTGACGTACCTGGAGAAGATGCGCTTCTTCAGCAAGGTCGAGCCCCGCGACGCCACCGCCGAGCACGCCCTGCTCTCGCTCGTCGGCCCGGAGGCGGCCGGGGCGCTCGCCACGCTGGGCGTGACCGGGCTCGCCGCGCCCGACGCCGTCGCGGTGCCCGGCCCGAAGTTCCGCGCCGGCGAGCTGCCGTCCCGGCCCACCGTCCGGTATGCGGTCGCGCCGCTGCCGGCCGGCGGCTGGGCCCGCCGGGGCCCGCTCGGCGTGGACCTGCTGGTGCCCCGGCCCGCCATGGACCAGGTCGTCGCAGAGCTGCGCGACGCGGGGGTGCCGGCGGTGGGGTTGTGGGCGTACGAGGCGATCCGGGTGGCCGCCCGCCGGGCCCGGGTCGGGGTGGACACCGACCACCGGACCATCCCGGCCGAGGTGGACCTGATCGCCTCGGCCGTGCACCTCGACAAGGGCTGCTACCGGGGGCAGGAGACAGTGGCCCGGGTGCACAACATGGGGCGGCCGCCGCGTCGCCTCGTACTGCTGCACCTGGACGGGGTGACCACCGACCGGCTGCCGGCCGCCGGCACGCCGGTGACCCTCGACGGCCGGGCGGTCGGCTTCGTCGGCACGGCGGTGCTGCACCACGAGCTGGGCCAGGTCGCGCTGGCGGTGCTGAAGCGCAACGTCCCGGACTCCGCCACCCTGCTGGTCGGCGAGTCGACCGCCGCCATCGAGTAAGGCAGCTACGCGGCCGGCTGCCGGACGGTGGCGTCCGCTGTGGGAGCGCGCGCCGTCGACCGGGCCCCTGCGGGGCGTCTAGGATCGCCGGCATGACGACAGGGACGTTGATCACGGTTGCCCCCACCGGCGCGGAGTCGGCCAAGGCCGAGGTCCCGGCGCTGCCGGTGACCCTCGACGAGCTGCTGCTGACCGCCAAGGAGTGCGAGGCGCTCGGCGCCGCCGTGATCCACGTCCACATCCGCGACGGCGAGGCCCGGCCCACCCTCGACCAGGGGCGGCTGCGGGAGACCGTGGCGGCGCTGCGCGAGGGCACCGACCTGATCGTGCAGCTCTCCACCGGCGGCGCGGTGACCGACCCGGAGGCCGACCGGCTGGCCGTGCTGGACGCCGGGCCGGACATGGCGTCCTGCACCATGGGTACGCTCAACTTCGGCGACGACGTCTTCCTCAACCGCTGGGAGTTCATCGTCGACCTGCACACCCGGATGCAGGAGCGCGGCATCGTGCCCGAGTACGAGATCTTCGACCTCGGTCACCTCACCGCCCTTGCGCGGCTCCTCGGCAAGCATGGCCTGCCGCACGGCGGGCACGTGCACGTCGACTTCGTGATGGGCGTGCCGGGCGGCATGCCGGGCACCACGTCGACGCTGGCCGCCGCCCATCAGGCGCTGCGCGACCTGCCGGAGGGCGCCACGTTCTCGGCCACCGGCATCGGGCGCAGCACGATCCCGGTGCTGCTGGCCTCGCTGTCGGCCGGCGGGCACCTGCGGGTCGGCATGGAGGACACGGTGACGTACGCGAAGGGCCGGCCGGTCGAGTCGAACATGCAGCTCGTGGCGCGGGCGGTGGGCTTCGCCCAGCTCGCGCAGCGCCCGCCGCTGACCACCGCCGAGGCCCGCGCGCTGCTCGGCGTCGCGCCCCGGTAGATCCCGGCTGGGCGGCGCGTGCCGGTAAGCCCTGAACCGGCCTCCGCCCCTGTCGTGGCGGTGGCGACCGCCCTGGTCACCCGCCCTCCGGCCGCCGCCGGCGGTGTCGGTACCGTCCAGCGTGTGACGAAGACGTACGAGGGTGGCGTGCCGCTGGTCGAGGTGGTCCGCTCCGGGTTCGTGGAGGGGCTGCACCGCGGCTCGGTGGTGGTGCTCGACGCGGCCGGCGCGCCGGTGGCGGTCGCCGGGGACGCCGGGTCACCGGTCTTTCCCCGCTCGGCCAGCAAACCGATACAGGCCGTCGGCATGCTCCGCGCCGGGCTGCCGCTGACCGACCCGGCCGACGTGGCGATCGTGTCGGCCAGCCACGCCGGGGAGGAGTTCCACGTGGCCCGGGTCGGCGCGCTGCTGGCCGGCGCCGGGCTGGACGAGTCCGACCTGGGCTGCCCGCCCGACCTGCCGATGGGCGAGCTGGCTCGGGAGGCGGTGCTGCGCGCGGGCGGCGGGCCGACCCGGGGCCGGATGAACTGCTCCGGCAAGCACACCGGCATGCTGCTCACCTGCCTGGCGGCCGGCTGGCCCCGCGCGGGGTACCGGCAGCCGGAGCACCCGTTGCAGCGGGCGCTACGGGCGGCCGTGGAGGAGTGCACCGGGGAGCCGGTGGCGGCGGTCGGGGTCGACGGCTGCGGCGCGCCGGTGCTGGCCGTGTCGCTGACCGGGCTGGCCCGCGCGTACCTGCGGCTGGTCTCCGCCGGGCCGGGCTCGCCGGAGCGTGTCGTCGCGGACGCCATGCGGGCGCACCCGGAGCTGGTCGGCGGCACCTGGGCCGAGGACAGCCGGCTGATGCGCGGCCTGCCCGGCGCACTCGCGAAGATCGGCGCGGAGGGGGTGATCGCCGCCGCGCTCCCGGGCGTCGGCGCGGTCGCGCTGAAGATCGACGACGGGGCGACGCGGGCCCGGATGCCGGTCCTGGTCTCCGCGCTGCGCCGGCTGGGCGTCCGGGCGCCCGTCCTCGACGAGTACGCCGAGCTGCCGCTGCTCGGCGGCGGGGTCCCGGTCGGGGCGGTCCGCCCGGTCTGGTGACGGTGGCGGACCGGCCCGGGGGACGACGCCGGATCGTTCTTACCGCAGGAAGTCCAGCAGCGCGCCGTTGACGGCGTCCGGGCGTTCCAGGGGGAGCAGGTGTCCGGCGTCCGGTACGTCCGGCAGCCGCACCGCGCCCGGCACCTCGGCGGCGATCCGGTCGGCGAGCCGGCCGATGTCCGGCACGTCGGCGGCCCCGGCGGCCACCAGCACCGGTACGCGCAGCTCGCCGAGCCGCTCGATCGCGGGCGGGTCGAGTTCGGTCACCTCGACGGCGCTCAACGCCAGCTCGGCCGCGAGCGCCCGGCGGTCCATCTCCTCGGCGAACCGGATCAGCGCTGGGTCGACGTCTTCGGGGCGGCGGCGCGGCCCGACCACCCAGAACCGCACCTCGCCGGCCGCCGTGGCCGCGAAGTCCTCGGGGTCCGTCTCGCCGACCAGGTCGTCCCAGAGGTCGTTGGCCTCCTCGGACCACTCGTTGCCGCTGACGGCCGTGCCGAACAGGGCGAGTGCGCCGACCCGATCCGGGTATGCGAGGGCGGTGTCGACGGCCACGGCGCCGCCGAAGGAGCACCCGACGAGCGCGGCCCGGGGCAGCTCCAGGGCGTCCAGCAGGCCGACGACGTCGTCGTGGTGGGCGAACGGGTCGGTGGGCAGCTCGGAGTCGCCGTAGCCGCGCAGGTCGACGGCGATCACGCGGTGCCGGGCGGCCAAAGCGGGCACCTGTTCCCGCCACATGCGCCGGTCGGCGATGCCGGCGTGCAGCAGGAGCACGGGCGTTCCGTCACCCGTGTCGTCGTACGCGAGCTTCGCGCCGTTGATCTCGATCCTCGTCATCCCGGGGAAGGTACGGACCGGACGGACGGCGCGCAACAGGCCGCAGGCGGGCGGCGCTGACCAGGGCCGTGAGACCTTGCTAACTGGGGTTAGCGTTTTGCTTGCAGCAGCTAGCGGGGCCGGTTAGCGTGGGGCCATGGCCAGTCCCAAGGACCTACCTGACGTCGGCGGGTTCATCCGTGACCTGCGGCGGAACGCGAAGATCTCGCTGCGGCAGCTCGCCGAGCAGGCGGGCGTCAGCAACCCGTATCTCAGCCAGATCGAGCGCGGCCTGCGCAAGCCCAGCGCCGAGGTGCTCCAGCAGCTCGCCAGCGCGCTGCGGGTCTCCACCCCGGCGATGTACCTGCGGGCCGGCCTGCTCGACGACAAGGAGGGGCAGGGCGTGCTCGCCGCCATCGCGGTCGATCCCGACCTCACCATGGCGCAGAAGCAGTCCCTGACCCAGATCTACGAGACCTTCCGCCGGGAGAACAGCCGGCTCGCCGAGGCGACGGCCGCCACCGAGGCGGCCGAGGCCGCCGCCGAGGCCGCCGCCGAGGCCGCCGCCGAAGCCACCCAGGCCGCCGCCCAGCCCGCCACCGGGTCCGCCGCCCCGTCCGCGCCGGGCACCGCCCCGGAGGCCCCGGGCACGACCACCCCGGCGGCGACCGGGCCCACCACAGTGGAGGGCACCCCGACCGAGGCGGTCCTGGAGTCGGTCGCCGTCACCGAAGCCGGGCCGGCACCCGCGCCGCCCAGCAGCACGCCCGCGAGGAAGGCCGCCGAGAAGGCGACCGAGCAGACCGCCGCCGCGGTCGAGGAGGGAAAGTCATGACCCAGCCGAAGACCCACCGTATCCCGGCCCCGCTCTACGCCGCCGCCGGCGCCGGCGACCTGGCCCTGGAGCAGCTCCGCAAGCTGCCCACCGTGGTCACGGACCTCAGTGGAAAGGTCGCCGCCGACCTGGGCGGCAAGGCCATCGTGACCGGCTTCGAGCTGCGCCAGAAGGCCACCGAGACCCTGCGTACGGCGAACCAGGCCGCCGCCGAGCTGCGCGGCAGGTCCGTTCCCGCCGAGCTCAGCCGCCTGCGCGAGGCGGCCGACCTGAACCGCCTGCGCGAGGCGGCTGACGTCAACCGCCTGCGCGAGGTCGCCGACGTCAACCGGCTGCGCGGGCTGACCGACCTCGACCGGCTGCGCGGGCTGACCGACCTCGACCGGCTGCGCGGGCTGGCCGCCCGGAACGCGGCCGTCGTCGTCGCCGGCGCGCAGGCCGCCCAGGAGCGGGCCCTGGCCGCGTACGCCGAGCTGGTCGCCCGTGGCGAGCGGGTGGTCGGTGCGGGCGTGCTGGAGGCCGCCGGCACGGTCAACGCCGACATCGAGGCGACCGAGGCCGAGCTGAACCCGGCCCCGACCGCCCCCGCCGAGACCGCGCCGGTCGCTCAGGCGCAGCCCGCGACGGACGCGAAGTCGCAGCCCGAGGCCACGCCGGCGGCGAAGGCCGACGTTCCGACCCCGGCCGACGTGGCCGAGGTCGTCGAGGCCAAGCCGGCCACCGCCCGGACCCCGCGCACCCGCGCGACCAAGGCGACCACCGCCAAGGCCACCGCCAAGGCCAAGGCCGCCGACAGCACGACCCCGAAGGCCGCCGACACCCCGTCGGCCAAGCTGCCCAAGGCCACCCGCCGGACCCGCCCGGCCGCCGAGTAGCCGATGCCCCGCCCGGTGGCCGGCCCGCCCCGCCCGGCCGCCGAGTAGCCGACCGGTTCCGTCGGGAGCTGGGCCGCGACGGGCGATGCGGCCCGCCGGAGGGATACGTCGCACGACCCCGGAGACGTCCTGGCGGACGGATCCGGGGTCGTCGGCATAAGCTTGCCGGCATGGCCATCGCCGCGCCGATCTTCGCCTTCCAGGTCCAGTACTGGATCACCATGCTGCTGCTGGTGTTCGCCCTCGTCATCGAGGGGGTGGCACTCGTGCACGCGATCACCCAGCGCGGCGAGGCCTTCGCCGCGATCGGGACCCTGCCCAAGGGCGGGTGGATCGCCATCCTCGCGGTCTGCCTGGCACTCACCCTGCTGACCAACAACGTGCTGAACATCTTCGGCCTGGTCGGCATCGCCGCCGCTCTGATCTACCTGCTGGACGTGCGGGTCGGGCTGCGTGACCTGCACGACGGCCGGGGATCCTCCTGGTGAGAGGGTTTCGCTGGCCACCGCCGCCGGACGGCGGGCCACGGACCTGGGGCCCCGGCCCGGGCGCCCCGCGCACGGGCCGGCCGGCCCTGCCCGAGCCGGAAACCGAGCTGGTCACCACCCCGCACGGGGTGCGCCTCGAACAGCTCGTCACCGGCGTCGGCGACCCGGTCACCGTGTTCGCGCACGGGCTGGGCAACGGCATCGCCACCACCCGGCCCTTCGGCAGCGGCGTCACCGGCCGCAAGGTCTTCTTCCAGTTCCGGGGGCACGGCCGCTCCGAGGCGCCCCCCGGCCCGTGGAACTACCTCGACCTCGCCCGGGACCTGCGGGCCGTCGCCGACCTCGGCAACGCCACCCGCGCGTTCGGCGCGAGTCTCGGCGCGGGCGCGCTGTGCCGGCTGCTCGCCGAGAGCCCGGAGCGCTTCGACCGGCTGGTCTTCTTCCTCCCCGCGGCGCTCGACCGGCCCCGGGCTCCCGCCGCCCGGGACCGGATCACCGCCCTGCTCGAGGCGGTGGAGAACGGGGATGCCTCCGCCGCCGCCGACGTCGTCTCGGCCGAGCTGCCGCCCGCCGTGCGCAACACGCCCGCCGGGTGGGCGTACCTGCGGCAGCGGCTCGACCAGCTCCTCCGCGACGGCCTCGCGGCGGGCCTCGCCGACCTGCCCGACCAGGCCCCGCTGGACGACGGGGCGGAGCTGGCCGCGGTGACCGCCCCGGCCCTGGTGCTCGCCTGCGCGGGCGACGACCTGCACCCGGTCGAGGTCGCCGAGCAGCTCGCGGCCGCCCTGCCCCGGGCCACCCTCCACGTCTACGACCGCCCGGGCGTGCTCTGGTCGGAGCGCGCCGACCTGCGGGAGCGGATCTCGGGGTTCCTCAACGGGTGACGCCGGTCGTCGGGGGTGTCACCCGTGTCACGCCCCGACCGGCGGCAGGTGGGCGGCCCGCACGTCGAGCAGCCAGCGCTCCACGGTCGCCTCGTCGGGCCGCTGCGGCAACGGCGTACGCGTCGTGTCGAAGTCCCGTTCCGCCTCGGCGAGCAGGTCCCGCGCCTCCGCCAGCTCCCCGCCGGCGACCCGCTCCCCGAACGCCCGGAACCGCTCCGGGTCGGTCAGCCGGATCTCCAGGACGCCGGTGGCGTACAGCAGCCGGCCCTGGTGCACCAGCCGGGCCAGGTGCCGGGCGTGCTTGGCGGTCCGCCGCCGCGTGTCGGCCGAGAACGTTCCGTCGCCCCGGGAGGCCAGCTTGCGGAACTGCTGCGCGGCGTACCCGAGGTAGGCGTCGCGGACCCGGGGTGCGCTCAGGAACGCCGATCGGATGCCGACCAGCCGGTCGCCCAGCTCCGTGCGGGCCTCGTAGCAGTCGTCGGGCAGCCACATCAGCTCGGTGGCGGTCGGGTTGCCGCCCAGCGCCAGCCGGGCGTACTTGCCGGCCTCGTGCAGGGTGACGTCCGGGTCGGTGGTGACCACCGACTCGCGGGGCGGGTGCAGGCCGTGGAAGGCGACGGTCGGCGCGGCGAACACGCCGATCCGGTCGACGTCGGAGCCGGGCCGGGCCAGCCCGTACGCCACCGAGCCGACGATCCCCGAGAGCAGCAGGTGCATGCGCCGAGCATGACGCAGGACACCCGTCCGCGAAACCGGACTTCGGCTGTCAGGTATTGCTGTCAGGGTCGACGCATGACAACGAAACCCCTGACCGGGAAGATCGCGCTCGTCGCCGGGGCGACCCGGGGCGCCGGCCGGCAGATCGCGGTCCAACTCGGCGCGGCCGGTGCCACGGTGTACGCCACCGGCCGCAGCAGCCGCACCGCCGGCCGCTCCGAACTGGACCGGCCCGAGACCATCGAGGAGACCGCCGAGCTGGTCACCGCCGCCGGCGGCACCGGCATCGCCGCCCGGGTCGACCATCTCGTCCCCGAGCAGGTCCGCGACCTGGTGGCCCGGATCGACGCCGAGCAGGGCCGGCTCGACGTGCTGGTCAACGACGTGTGGGGCGCCGACCCCCTGATCACCTGGGAGAAGCCCGTCTGGGAACAGCCCCTGGAGGCCGGCTTCCGCACCCTGCGGCTCGCGGTCGACACCCACATCGTCACCAGCCACTACGCCCTGCCGCTGCTGATCCGCCGCCCCGGCGGGCTGGTGGTGGAGATCGGCGACGGGACCCGGGAGTACAACGACGCCAACTACCGTCTGTCGGTCTTCTACGACCTGGCCAAGACCTGCGTGAACCGGCTCGCCTTCACCCAGGCGCACGAGCTGGAGCCGCACGGCGGCACCGCCGTCGCGCTCTCGCCCGGCTGGATCCGCTCCGAGTTCATGCTGGAACACTTCGGGGTCACCGAGGCCAACTGGCGCGACGGCGCGGCGAAGGACCCGCACTTCCTCATCTCGGAGACCCCGGCGTACGTCGGGCGGGCCGTCGCCGCGCTGGCCGCCGACCCCGACCGGGCCCGCTGGAACGGCAGGTCCGTCTCCGCCGGCGAGCTGAGCCGGGTGTACGGCTTCACCGACCTCGACGGCAGCCGGCCGGACGGCTTCCGCTACCTCACCGAGGTCGTGCACGGCGGCAAGCAGGCCGACGTCGCCGACTACCGCTGACCGTCGACTACCGCCGACCGTCGCCCGGCTGCTCGTGACCCTCCCGTCCGCCGCCCGGCCCGCCGTACAGCGCGGTGAGCCGGGCGGCGGCAGCGGCCACCCGCCCCCGCAGCTCCGGCGGGTCGAGCACCTCCACCTCCGGCCCGAGCCGCAGCACCAGGTCGTACGCCACGTCGACGGACTCGACGGGCAGCCAGGTGACCACCCAGCCGGCGCCGTCGGGCTCGCCGGCGGCGGCCGTCGCCTCCGCGTACCCGAGAGGGGTCTCCGGGGCGTTGCGGAGCGCGCGCAGGCCGGCGGGGCTCAGCCGGACGCGGACCCGGGCCCGCTGCATGCCCCGCAGGAACGCCTCGGCCTGCTCCCGCCAGTATCCGCCCAGGTCGAAGCCCTCGTCGCGGTCGAACGTCCCCCCGTCCACGGTCACGTCGACCACCCGGTCCACCCGGTACGTGCGCGTGCCGTCGCCGACGCGGGCGACCAGATACCAGACCGCGCTCTTGAGCACGAGCCCGTACGGCTCGACCCGCCGGACGACCTCGCCGTCGCCGCGCCGGTAGCGCAGCTCGACGACCCGGTCGCCCCACACCGCGCGGGCCAGCTCGGCCAGCCGGGGCGGCGGCGCGGCGTCGCGGAACCAGCCCGGCACGTCCAGGTGGAACCGCTGCCCGGCGCGGGCGGGGGCGTCGCGCAGCGCGGGCGGCAGTGCGGCCAGCACCTTCAGCTCGGCCGAGGCGACCGCGTCGGCCAGCCCCATGTCGCCCGCCGGCCCGGGCAGCCCGGCGAGGAACAGCGCCTCCGCCTCGTCCCGGGTGAGCCCGGTCAGCCGGGTCCGGTAGCCGCCCAGCAGGCGGTACCCGCCGGCCCGGCCCCGGTCGGCGTAGACGGGCACCCCGGCGGCCGACAGCGCCAGCACGTCCCGGTACACGGTCCGTTCGGAGACCTCCAGCTCGCGGGCCAGCTCGGCCGCCGTCATCGCCTCCCGCGACTGGAGCAGCAGCACCAACGAGATCAACCGCGAGGCCCGCACCCCCGACATTGTGCAAGGAAGGGCCCCTGTTAACGCCTGCGGTATAGAAGGGAACCCCTCTCACCCCGCCGCAATGTGGTTGGCGGGCCGGGCGTGCCGGTCGCCGTTAGGCTCAGCGGTCGTGAATGTACCCAGTATCACCGCGCCGGTGACCGGCGTCGTCGGCCGCTTCCTCTCCGGGATCGGGCTGCTCCTGCGCGGCATCGGCCTGTACGTGCGCAGCCCCGGCCTGATGCTGCTCGGCATCGTGCCGGCGCTGATCTCCGGCACGCTCTTCGTGGCCGCCTTCGCCACCCTCGTGTACTTCGTGGACGACCTCGCCGCGCTGGTCACCCCGTTCGCCGACGACTGGTCCGGCACCGCCCGCAGCCTCGTCCGGGTGATCGCGGGGCTGGCGTTTCTCGGGGTCGGCGGGCTGCTCGCGGTGCTCACCTTCACCGCCGTGACCCTGGTCATCGGCGACCCGTTCTACGAGAAGATCTCCGAGCGGGTCGACGAGCGCTACGGCGGCACGCCCGGCGCGGTGGAGGCGCCGTTCTGGGCGTCGCTGCGCCGCAGCGTGGTCGACTCGCTGCGGCTGGTGGCGATCTCCGTGCTCGTCGGCATTCCGCTCTTCGCGGCCGGCTTCATCCCGGTGGTCGGCCAGACCGTCGTATCGGTGATCGGGGCGGCCGTGGGCGGCTGGTTCCTCGCGCTGGAGCTGGCGGGGGCGCCCTTCTACCGGCGCGGCATGCGGCTGCCCGACCGCCGCTCCCTGCTCAAGGCCGACCGGCCGACGACGCTGGGCTTCGGGGTGGCCGTCTTCGTGTGCTTCCTGATCCCGCTCGGCGCGGTGCTGGTCATGCCGGCTGCGGTGGCCGGCGCGACCCTGCTCACCCGCCGCTCCCTGGGCCAGCCCATCGAGCAGCCGGCCCGCGACGTCGGGGAGCGTTGAGGTGGAGGTCACGCTGGTCGAGGGGGACATCACCGCGCAGCGGGTCGACGCGATCGTGAACGCGGCCAACTCGTCGCTGCTGGGCGGCGGGGGCGTGGACGGTGCGATCCACCGGCGCGGCGATGCGTGGGTGCTGCGGAGAAAACCATCCGCCCTACGGGTGAGCGGCGAGCGCCTATCCTAAATCGGGTGAAAGGTGCAATACGGGTATGCGTCGCGTGAGGGCCGTCCGGTTCAGGTCTGCGGTCTCGGTGACCACGGCCTGCCTGATGGTGCTCGGGGTCGCGGGTCTGCCCCGACGCGAGGGCCGGCCCGACCCGCCGACCGGCCGTCCGCCCGCGCCGCCGCACCCGCCGTCGCACCCGCCCCTGCCCGGTCCACGTACGACGATCCGGCTGGACCCGGCCGACGTGCCGGTCCAGGCGACCGGGCGCGAGCCGGCCTGCACCGCGGGACTGGGCGGCGGGCCGTATCCGGACGAGGACGTGTGGGTGTTCGGCCTGGCGGCCGGTGGGGCCGGGGCCCGGTTCGTCGCGGTGACGCCCGAGTTCATCGCCCCGGACCGGGAACGAGTCGCCCTCACCGTGCCCACCGAGGGCGGCGCGTTGACCGTCGACGATGCTGGTGCCAGCGCGGCGTGGCTGCGCCTGCCCGCCGGCTGGACCCTGGCGGGCGGGTCGGCGGCGATCGCCGGCAACGCCGGGTCCTTCGCGCTCGTGGCGGTCTGCCCGGCGTTCGCGACGCCGTCGTCCTGAGCGGCCTGCCCGGTGCAACCTCACCGGCGGAGCGCACCGTCACCGGCCGGGCTACCGGACGGCGGCGACCGCCTCCACCTCGACGAGCTGGTCGGTGTAGCCGAGCACGGTCACCCCGAGCAGGGTGCTCGGCGGCTCGTGGTCGCCGAACGAGTCCCGGACCACCTCCCACGCGGCCACCAGGTCGGCCTGCCGGGACGACGCCACGTACACCGTGGTCTTGACGACGTCGGCAAGCCGCGCCCCGGCGGCGGCGAGGGCGACCTCCAGGTTGGCCATCACCTGCCGGGCCTGCGCCGCCGGGTCGCCCGGTGCGACCGTACGCCCGTCGGCGTCCAGCGGGCAGGCGCCGGCGGCGAACACCAGCCGGGCCGGCGGGTCGACGGTCGCCGCGTAGGCGTACTCGGCGACGTCGGAGAGTTCGGGTACGCGCACCAGCGCCACGGGATCGCTCACCCGCGCGACGCTAGCCCGCCCATCAGCCCTGCCGCCACGCGACAACGCCCCGCGCCAGCGCCCAGCAGGAGGTGGTGAGAAGGGAACCCCTCTCTACCGTATGCGTTGACAAGGGGCCCCTCCTTTCTACGCCGACGCGCGCAGGACCAGCTCCGTGGGGAGCACGAGGGACGGCTCGACGTCCTCGCCGGCCGCCATCCGCAGCAGCTGGCGGGTCGCCTCCCGGCCCAGGTCGAGGATCGGCTGCCGCACGGTGGTCAGCGGTGGGTCCGTGTACGCGGCCGTCTCGATGTCGTCGAACCCGATCACCGCCACGTCGGCGGGCACCCGCCGTCCCGCCTCGCGCAGCGTACGCATGGCGGCGTGCGCCATCAGGTCGGACGCGGCGAAGACGGCGTCCAGGTCGGGGTGGGCGTCGAGGAGTTGCCGCATCGCAGCCGCCCCCGATTCCCGGGTGAAGTCCCCGTAGGCCACCCGCTCCGGCAGCCCCGCCTCGGCGACTGCGGCCCGGTAGCCGGCGAGGCGTTCCACCCCGGCGAACATGTCCTGCGGCCCCGCGATGGTGGCGATGCGCCGCCGCCCCGAGTCGAGCAGGTGCCGCACGGCCCGGGTCACCCCGCCGACGTGGTCGACGTCGACGTACGGCACCCCGGCGTCGCCGAGGAGCCGGCCGCTGCACACCACCGGGATGCCGATGCGGGCAAGCTTCGCCGGCAGCGGGTCGGCGCCGTGCAGCGAGGCGAAGACGACCCCGTCGACGTGCCGCCCGGTGGTGTACCGCTCCACCCGGGCGTGCCCGGCCGGCGAGCCGGCGAGCATCAGCACGAGTTGCTTGTCGGCCGCCTCCAGCTCCTGCGCGACGCCCCGGATGATGCTCGGGAACACCTGGTCGTCGGAGAAGACCCGGGTGGCCTCCTCGGGCAGCACGAGGGCGATGGAGTCGGTCCGCTGGGTGACCAGGCTGCGGGCGGCCAGGTTCGGCACGTACCCCAGCTCGGCCACGGCCCGGCGGACCGCCTCCCGGATCGGCGCGGCGACGGTGGTGGAGCCGTTCACCACCCGCGACACGGTCGCCCTGGAGACGCCGGCCCGCCGGGCCACCGCCTCCAGGGTTGGCCGCTGAGCCGTCGTCATCGGAGCGCTCCCCATCTCGTCACAGCCCGTTCCGGGAGATCACCTCCTGGTACCACCGGGCGCTCGCCTTCGGTGTGCGCCGCTGGGTCAGGTAGTCGACGTGGACGATCCCGAACCGCTTGCGGTAGCCCTCGGCCCACTCGAAGTTGTCCAGCAACGACCATACGAGATAGCCGCGCAGGTCCACTCCCCGGGCGATGGCCGCGTGCGCCGCCCGAAGGTGCCCGTCGAGGTAGCCGATCCGGTCGGCGTCGGCCACCCGACCGGCGGAGTCCGGGCCGTCCTCGGTCGTGCGGTCGGGGAACGCGCCGCCGTTCTCGGTGATCATCAGCGGCAGGCCCGGGTAGTCGGCGGCCAGCCGGTCGAGCAGCCGGCCCAGCCCGGCCGGCTCGATCGCCCAGCCCATGTCGCTCACGGGCCCGGTTGCCGGCAGGAACTGCACCGCCCCCTCGGTGCCCGGCCAGGCGCTGCCGCCCGCCCCGTCCGGCCGCCCGGCCACGTACGTGGGGGCGTAGTAGTTGATGCCGAGCAGGTCGATCGGGGCGGCGATCAGCTTCTCGTCGCCGTCCCGGACGAACGACGCCGGATCGACCATCCGGGACACGTGCTCCAGCACGTCGGCGGGGTAGCCGGCACCGGTCAGCGGGTCCAGGAAGATCCGGTTCTGCAACCCGTCGACCAGCCGGACCGCCGCCGCGTCCGCCGCGCTGTCTGGGTCCGCCGGCTGCACCTCCGCCGGGTTCAGGGTGATCCCGACGACCTCCGCGCCGCCCGCGCGCAGCGCCCGGGCCGCGAGGCCGTGCCCCAACAGCAGATGGTGTACGGCGGCGAAGGCCGCGCCCGCGTCCTGTACGCCGGGGGCGTGCACCCCGTTGGCGTATCCGAGGTAGGCCGAGCACCACGGCTCGTTGAGCGTGGTCCAGGTGCGGATGCGGTCGCCGAGCCGGCCGTGCACGGCCGCCGCGTACGTGGCGAAGTGCTCGGCGGTCTCCCGGCTGGTCCAGCCGCCCCGGTCCTCCAGGGCCTGCGGCAGGTCCCAGTGGTAGAGCGTGACGATCGGATCGATGCCCCGGTCGAGCAGCGCGTCGGTGAGCCGGTCGTAGAAGTCCAGCCCGCGCGGCTCGACCGGGCCGGTGCCGTCGGGCTGGATCCGGGGCCACGCGACCGAGAACCGGTACGCCCTCAGCCCCAGCTCCGCCATCAGGGCCACGTCGTCGGCGTACCGGTGGTAGTGGTCGCAGGCGACGTCGCCGGTGTGGCCGGCGAAGACCCGGCCCGGCGTACGGCTGAAGGTGTCCCAGATGGACGGGCCGCGGCCGTCGTCGCGGGCCGCGCCCTCGATCTGGTACGCGGCGGTGGCCGCGCCCCAGACGAAGTTGTCGGGGAACCGTAGCTCGCTGCTCGCGCTCACGCCTTGACCGCACCTTCCATGATTCCGCCGATGATCTGGCGGCCGAACAGGACGAAGACCAGCAAGAGGGGCAGGGTCGCGATGGCCGTGCCGGTGAAGACCTGCGACATGTCCTGGTAGTAGCCGTCCGACAGTGCCCGCAGGGACAGTTGCACCGTCGGGTTCTCCGGGTCGTTGAGCACAGCGTACGGCCAGAGGAAGTCGTTCCAGGTCGTCATGAACGTCAGCAGGCCGAGGACGGCGGCGGCCGGGCGCAGCGCCGGCAGTACCACGTTCCAGTAGATCCGCGCGGTGCCGCAGCCGTCCATCCGGGCGGCCTCGATCAGTTCGGTGCTGACGGCCTGGCTGGCGTACTGGCGCATCATGAACACCCCGAACCCGGTGACCAGCGCCGGGACGATCACGGCCGGCAGCCGGTCGTTCCAGTTCAGCTTCGTCATCAGCAGGTACAGCGGGATCACCCCGAGCTGGGTGGGGACCATCATCGTCGCGACGATCACCAGCAGCAGCGCGTTGCGGCCCCGGAACCGCAGCTTGGCGAAGGCGAACCCGGCGAGGGTGGAGAAGAAGACCACCGAGACGGTGACCGTGACCGCCACGATCGCCGAGTTGATCAGGCCGGTGAGGAAGTACGCGTCGGTGTTGGCGAACAGCCGGGCGATGTTCGCGCCCAGGTTGCCGCCGGGGGTGACCGGCGGTGGTATCTGGCCCATCGCGTCACTGGAGCGGCTGGCCACCACGAACATCCAGTAGATCGGGAAGACCGACAGGAGGGCGGAGACGGCCAGGGCGGCGTACGTGAGCCGGCCGGCGGACCAGAGTCGGTTCATCGGGTGCGCTCCTTCCGGGGCCGGCGGACCCGCGTCGGCCCGTCGGTGCCGCCGAGCCGGCGCAGGATCACCACGTTGATCGCCGCGACGATCGCGATCAGGGCGAACAGCAGCCAGGCGACCGCCGAGCCGTAGCCGAAGTTGTAGTGCGGCGCGAAGGCGTTCTCGAACATGTACATGGTCATCGTCTGCGACTCGCGCAGCGGCCCGCCCCGGATCGGGTTGGTGCCGGAGTGGAACATCCGGGGCTCGGTGAAGAGCTGGAGGCCGCCGATGGTCGACACGATCACCGCGAAGATGATCGTCGGCTTGAGCAGCGGCACGGTGATCTTCCAGAACTGCCGGGCCCGGCTGGCCCCGTCGATCGCCGCCGACTCGTACAGGTCGCGGGGGATGGCCTGCATGGCGGCCAGGAAGATCAGCGCGTTGTAGCCGGTCCACCGCCAGTCGACCATGGTGGAGATGGCCACCCAGGAGGCGAACCGGTTGGACTTCCAGTCGATCGCGCCGACGCCGACCAGGTCGAGCAGCCAGTTGATCATGCCGAACTGCCGGCCGAACAGCACCCCGAAGACGATCGCCACGGCGGCGGTCGAGGTGACGTTCGGCACCAGCACCGCCATCCGCCAGGTGGTCCGGGCCCGCAGTTGCCGGTTGAGCAGGCTGGCCAGCCAGAGCGCGGCGAGCAGCTGCGGCACGGTCGAGATGACGAAGATGCCGAGGGTGTTGACCACCGAGTGCCAGAAGTCGGGGTCGGCCAGCAGCCGGGTGTAGTTCTCCCCGCCGACGAACGGGTGCTCCACGGCGAGCAGGTCCCAGTCGTGCAGCGACACCCAGAACGTGTACGCCAGCGGGTACGCCCCGAACACGCCGAAGAGCAGGAAGAACGGTGCGATGTAGAGGTAGGGGGAGTACTTCTCGTCGAGCCGGCTGAGCCGGTGGCCCCGCAGGGGGCGGGCGGTGCCCCGGGTCGCCGGTGTCACCGGCGGCGGGGCGTCGAGCTGGACACTCATGGCCCGGTCACTCCTTTCCGCGTCTGCGCGGCGCGGGCGGCGCCCCGGCGTACCGGAGCCCCGCCCGCGCGTCCGAGTCGGGCCTACTTGGCGGCGGCCTTCTTGGCGTTGGTCACCGCGTCGGTCCACGCCTGCTCGGGGCTGCGCTGGCCGAGGTCGACGGTGCGCACGGCGTTCTCCACCTCGGTGCGGACGGCCTGGTTCTTCGGGCCCATGTAGACCGGCTTGAGGCTCTTCGCGCCGGCCGCGAAGATCTTGCCGACGGGGGCGTCGGAGAAGTACGCGTTGGTCGAGTCGGCCACGGCCGGGTCGTCCAGCGCCTGCGGGTTGGACGGCAGCGGGCCCTTGGCCTTGAACGCGCCGATCTGGCCCTTGGCGCTGGTCAGAAACTTCGCCAGCTCGATCGCCTCGGCCTGGTGCCTGCTCTGCTTGGGCACGGCGAGGAAGGAGCCGCCCCAGTTGCCGCCGTTGCCGGGCACCTGGGCGATGTCCCACTTGCCCTTGGCGGCCGGGCCGGCGTTGCCCTCGATGACGCCGGTCATCCAGGCCGGGCAGGCGATGGTGGCGAACTTCGCCTGCTTGAACGCCGACACCCACTCCTCGGACCAGGAGCCGTACTTGCCGGACAGGCCGGAGTCGAGGATGTCCATCGTGGTGTCCCAGGCCTGCCGCACGGCCGGGTTGCTGTCCACCACCAGGTTGTTGGCGGTGTCGTAGTAGTGGTAGCCCTGCGCGTTGCCGGCGGTCTGCAACACGATCGTGTTGAAGATGTTGGTGGCCGAGTCCAGGAACGCGGCCCCGGTGTTGGCGGCCTTGAACTTCTCGCCGGTGGCGACGTAGTCGGCCCAGGTGGGCCAGAGCTTGGACACCTCGTCGCGCTGGGTCGGCAGCCCGGCCTTGGCGAACAGGTCGCTGCGGTAGCACATCGCCATGCCGCCGACGTCGGTGCCGAGGCCGATGAGCTGCTTGCCGTCGGCGGTCAGCGCCTGGTTCCACTTCCAGTCGAGGAAGTTGCCCTTGAGCTCGGCCGCGCCGTGGTCGAGCAGGTTGACGAAGTTCTGCGGGTTGGCCTTGTACTCGACGAGCAGGCCCTCCTCGATGGCGACCACGTCACCGGCGCCCTTGCCGGCGGCGAGCCACTGGGTGAGCTTCGGCGAGTATTCGTCGAGGTTGCCGCCGGTGCCCCGCTCGACGATCTTCACGTCGGGGTGGGCGGCCATGTACTCCTGGTAGAGCTCCTGGTAGCCCATCTGGCCGAAGACGTCGACGGTCAGCGTGACCGGCCCGCCCTCGGCGGGCTCGTCCCCGCCGCAGCCGGCGGTGGTGAGCAGTGCGGTGGCCGCGACGAGGGCCACGGCCGCGAGGCGGCGGCGCGGAAAGACACCCATCTTGTTCTCGGACCCCTCTCAGGTCGTGCGGGTGGTGGTGGGGACGGGGTGAAACCTTCGAGAGAGCGCTCTCACAAGAGATTGATCGCTGGCCGCCGCGATGTCAATAGAGCGCTCTCCGGGCAGGCACGACGACGCGTGGCCCCCGGCGACGCCGGGGGCCACGCGAGGACGAGGTGGGGGAGGTCAGCCGGTGCGCAGGCCGTCGAGGAGGGCCCGGTCGCCCCGAACCCCGAGGGTGTCGAAGCTGACCCGGCCCATCAGCGCCAGCAGCAGGTCGCTCGCCGTGCCGGTGACCTCGGCCCGGGCGCGGTGGTCGTCGTGGTCGAGGAGGGTGTCGGTGTCCAGCAGCGCCACGCCCTCGCCACGCAGCCGCAGGTACCAGTCCTGACCCGCGTCGGGGGCGGCCAGGTGCACCACCCCGTGCCACTGGCCGCTGGCCGTGCGCCGACCGGCCGGCAGCCAGGTGTCCAGCACCTCGCTCACCCCGTCGGCCGCGAGCTTGGCCTCGATCGGCTCACCGGCGGCGATGGCGAGCTGGGCGTCCCAGCGGTGCACCGCCGTCTCGTGCGCCGCCCGGCGCGGCCAGAAGCCGGCCTTCTTCGGCTGCGGCGCCCAGTTCCACGCCGGTGCCTCCGGGTCAAGCCCGTCGAAGGTCGCCATCAGCCGGTCGTACCCCTGCTGCCAGTATTCCAGCGCGGACGTCCCGGCGGGCAACGCTCCCGGCTCCGGGCGCGCGGGCCGGGTCGTGCCGCCGGCCCGCACGATCATCGTGATCCAGTGGTAGGCGTCCCCGAGGTGCCGGGTCAGGTCGGTGATCGTCCAGCCGGGGCAGGAAAGCACGGGTGTCTCGGGGGGAGCCTCCGCGACGGCGGCGGCGAACGCGGGCCCCTCCGCCCGCAGCGCGCCGATCCAGAAGTCCTTCGTGCCGTGCAGTCTGCTCATCACGATCCTCCCGGGCGACCGGGCCACCAGTGGGTGCCACGGCTCCCTCTCAGCCTAGGGTGAAAGGCGTGTCAGACGTTAGTGCCCACCCGGCCACCGAAACCCGCGCCGCCGACTCGACGACGTTGGCGGGATACACCACCCTGTGCCTCGGTGGCCCGGCCGGACGGATCGAGACCGCTGCCAGCGCCGAGGAGATCGTACAAAAGGTGCGGCAGGCCCGCCTGCGGGACGAGGAGGTCCTGATCCTCGCCGGCGGCAGCAACGTGGTCATCGGCGACGCCGGCTTCCCCGGCACCGTCGTGCTGGTGCGCTCCCGGGGGCTGCGGGTCGTCGCCGAGGACGCCGACACCGTCACCGTACGGGTCCAGGCCGGCGAGCCGTGGGACGACCTCGTCGCCGCCACCGTCGCCAACGGCTGGTCCGGGCTGGAGTGCCTCTCCGGCATCCCCGGGTCGGCCGGAGCCACCCCGATCCAGAACGTCGGCGCGTACGGCCAGGAGGTCGCCGAGACGATCACCGGTGTCGAGGTGTACGACCGCGCCGAGAAGACCCTCGGCCGGGTCGCGGCGGCCGACTGCGGCTTCGCGTACCGCTCGAGCATCTTCAAGTACAGCGAACGCTGGGTGGTGCTGTCGGTCGACTTCCGGCTCGCCCGCTCCCCGCTGTCCGGCCCCGTCCGCTACGCCGAGCTGGCCCGGGCACTCGGCGTCGAGCCCGGCGACGCGGTGCCGCTGGCCGACGCCCGGGCCGCCGTGCTGCGGCTGCGCGCCGGCAAGGGCATGGTGCTCGACCCCGCCGACCCCGACACCCGCTCGGTGGGCTCGTTCTTCACCAACCCGGTGCTCGACGGCGAGGCGTACGAGCTGCTGCGCGAGCGCGCCGCCGACCTCGGCGAGCCGCCGCACTGGCCCGGGGCCGGCGACACGGTGAAGGTGAGCGCCGCCTGGCTGATCGACAAGGCCGGCTTCGCCAAGGGCCACCCCGGCCCGGAGGGGGTGGCCATCTCCAGCAAGCACACTCTCGCCCTGACCAACCGGGGCGGCACCGCCAGCACCGCGGCGCTGATCGCCCTGGCCCGCGACATCCGCGACGGCGTGCACGCCCGTTTCGGCGTGCCCCTGCACCCGGAACCGGTCCTGGTCAACTGCGCCGTGTGACCACCCTCCCGGCGAGGGCGAGGGGCGGGCCGGCTCAGGCGGGGGCGACGGCGGGCCAGCCGACGGTGAGCTCGCCGTGCCGCCAGCGGCGGGGCCCGTCGAGGACCGGCCAGCCCGCGTCGCGGACCGCCGCCACCGCGCGTAGCCACCGCTGCCGGGGCCCGAAGGGGGCGTACGCGGCGGCGGAGCGCCACGCGTCGTCCAGGTCGCGGAGCAGGCCGTGGATCCGTTCGCCCGGCACGTTGCGGTGGATCAGCGCCTTCGGCAGCCGCTCGGCCAGCTCGGCGGGGCTGCCCAGCGTGGTGAGCTTCGCCGCCAGGGTGAGCGTGCGCGGGCCGGCGGAGTCGATCAGCAGCCAGCCGCCGAGCCGGCCCAGCTCGTCGCAGGTGCCCTCGACCAGCACGCCGCCCGGGGCCAGCCGGTCGGTGACCGTGCGCCAGGCGGCGGCGACCTCGGCCTCGTCGTACTGCCGGAGCACATTGAACGCCCGGACCAGGGCGGGCCGCAGCCCGGCCAGCTCGAACCCGCCCCGGGCGAAGGCGAGCCACGGCGGGTCGGCGGCGGGCTGCGCGGCGGCGACGCGTACCGGATCGATCTCCAGCCCGACCACCCGCACGTCGGCGCGGACCCCGGCGGCCAGCCGGGCGCGCAGCTCCACGGCGGTGACCGGGGTCGCGCCGTAGCCGAGGTCGACCACCAGCGGGTCCGCCGCGTCCCGCAGCCGGCCGCCGCAGGTCTCGACGATCCAGTTGTCGACGCGGCGCAGCCGGTTCGGGTTGGTCGTGCCCCGGGTGACGACCCCCTGCGGCCTCACCGTCACCGCCTCCGCCCGCGCGACCTGGGCCCCATCAGCCCGCCCGGTGCACCTTGTGCTGCGCGGCCTGCGCCAGCGGGCGGACCACGAGCCGGTCGACGTTGACGTGCTGCGGGCGGGTCGCGCACCAGGCGACGCAGTCGGCGACGTCCTCGGCGACCAACGGCTCGGCCACCCCGGCGTAGACGGCTTCGGCCCGGTCGGCGTCGCCGTCGAAGCGGACCAGCGCGAACTCGTCGGTCCGCACCATCCCCGGGTCGATCTCGATCACCCGGACGGGCCGGCCGCACAGCTCCAGCCGCAGCGTGCCGGCGACCGCCGTCTGCGCGTGCTTCGCGGCGCTGTAGCCGCCCCCGCCCTCGTAGACGACGTGGCCGGCGGTCGAGGAGACGATCACGATCGTGCCGGCCCCGGACGCCTCCAACGCGGGCAGCAGCGCCTGGGTGACGCGCAGGGTGCCGAGCACGTTGACGTCGTACATCCACTGCCAGTCGCCCACCGACCCGGACTCCACCGGGTCGAGCCCGCGCGCGCCGCCGGCGTTGTTGACCAGGAGGGTGACCGGCCCGGGGGCCGCCGCGGCGGCTTCGGCGAGGCCCGCCACCGACGCCGCGGACGTGACGTCGCACTCGACGGCGGTGGCGGCCCCGCCGGCCGCCCCGATGTCCGCGACGAGCGCGGCCAGCCGGTCGGTGCGCCGCGCGGCGGCGAGCACGTGGAACCCCTCGGCGGCCAGCCGGCGGGCCGTGGCCGCGCCGATCCCGCTGGACGCCCCGGTGACGATCGCGACAGAGGTCATCGGGCCATTCTCACCCCGCCGGGGTGGGCGCGCGCCGCCGGCCGGGCGGTCGCGCCGATGAGGTCCGTCACGCCCGGGGGACGCCGGTACGCATTTCCGGTGCCCGATGGGGAAGATGACACGCGGCGCGTGGGTTGACCGAGGAGCGCCGGTCGTGCGGGACGGCATCAACCGTGACAGAGGGAGCGGACGTGGCGGAACAGCACACCGGCGTCGGTCGTCAGCGAGGTGCCCGGCCGTGGCCGCGCCCCCGGCGCATCGCCACCCTGTCGGTGCACACCTCGCCCCTGCATCAGCCCGGCACGGGCGACGCGGGCGGCATGAACGTCTACATCCTGGAGGTCGCCCGCCGGCTGGCCGAGGCCGACGTCGAGGTGGAGATCTTCACCCGGGCCACCTCCGGCGACCTGCCGCCGGTGGTCGAGATGTCCCCGGGCGTGCACGTCCGGCACGTCACGGCGGGCCCCCTGGAGGGGCTGACCAAGGAGGAGCTGCCCGGTCAGCTCTGCGCGTTCACGGCCGGGGTGCTGCGCACCGAGGCGGCCCGCCCGCCGGGCCACTACGACCTGATCCACTCGCACTACTGGCTCTCCGGGCAGGTCGGCTGGCTGGCCAAGGAGCGCTGGGGGGTGCCGCTGGTGCACACCGCGCACACCCTGGCCAAGGTCAAGAACGACCGGCTCGCCGCCGGGGACCGGCCCGAGCCGAAGGCCCGGGTCATCGGCGAGGAACAGGTCGTCGCCGAGGCCGACCGGCTCGTCGCGAACACCCGGGTGGAGGCCCGCGACCTGCTCGACCGGTACGACGCCGACCCGGCCCGGGTCGCCGTGGTCGAGCCCGGCGTCGACCTGGACCGGTTCCGGCCCGCCGCCGGGGGCCGGCACGCGGCCATGCTCGCCGCCCGCCGCCGGCTCGGCCTGCCCACGCAGGGATACGTGGTGGCCTTCGTCGGCCGGATCCAGCCGCTGAAGGCCCCCGACGTGCTGATCCGCGCCGCCGCCGCGCTGCGGGAACGGGACCCGCGGCTCGCCGACGAGCTGACGGTGGCGATCGTCGGTGGGCCCAGCGGCAGCGGGCTGGACCGGCCCACGGCCCTGATCGAGCTGGCCGCCTCGCTCGGGATCGCCGACCGGGTGCGCTTCCTGCCGCCGTGCACCGGCGACGACCTGCCGGCCGTGTACCGGGCCGCCGACCTGGTCGCCGTGCCGTCGCACAACGAGTCGTTCGGGCTGGTCGCCCTGGAGGCGCAGGCGTGCGGCACGCCCGTGCTGGCCGCCGCCGTGGGTGGCCTGGTGACTGCCGTACGCGACCAGGTCAGCGGGGTGCTCGTCGACAGCCACGACCCGGCCGACTGGGCCCGCACGCTGGCGGGGCTGCTGCCGGACCGGGCCCGCCGGGCGGGCCTGGGGCGGGGCGCCGAGCGGCACGCCCGCAACTTCTCCTGGGACCGCACGGTCGGCAACCTGCTCGCCGTCTACGGCGAGACGATCGCCGAGCACCGGGGCCGGCTCGCCGGCCGGCTCGCGGTGGACCCGGCGCTCTCCTGCGCCTGGTGAGCAAGGAGGGGCCCCTGTTGACGCCTGCGGTAGAGAAGGGCACCCTTCTCACCCCGTCGCCGCCCACGTCGCCGTCGCCGCCCCCGTCGCCGCCCACGGCGGGTGGGCGGCGGCGGCCGTAGAGTGGGGCGGATGAGCGCGAGGAGCCAGGTGGCCGCCCTGATCGAATCGGTCTGCGCCGAGCGGGAGTTGGCGGTCGAGTCCACCGGCGAGGCGTCGTACGCGGTGACCCTGCCCGGCACCCACAAGCTCAAGACGATCTGCAACCTCGTCGTCGGCGAGCACGCGCTGCGGATCGAGGCGTTCGTGATGCGCCAGCCGGACGAGCGGCGCGAGGAGCTGTGGGCCTGGCTGTTGCAGCGCAACGCCCGGATGTACGCCGTGTCGTTCTCCATCGACGCGGTCGGCGACGTCTACCTGACCGGGCGGGTGAACCTGGCAGGGGTCGACGAGGACGAGCTGGACCGGCTGCTCGGCAGCGTGCTGACGTACGCCGACGAGTCGTTCGACACGATGCTGGAGATCGGCTTCGGCACCGCCATCCGGCGGGAGTGGGAGTGGCGGGTCAGGCGCGGCGAGTCCACGGCCAACCTGGCGGCGTTCGCGCACCTCTTCGAGCCGTCGCCCGCCGGCAAGGCTGCGGCGGGAGGTTCGGAGCCGTCCTGACGGGTATGCCGCACCGCGCGGTGCGGCACTTGGATCCGCCGCGCGCCGAGGACGGACTGTCAAGGAGCGGAGCATCCCATGGCTCAGCGGAACAGCTCAGGTCGCGGCGGGACTGCGACCAGGACGAGACGACAGACGGGCAACCAGACCCCGAACACCCCGACGATCTCCGAGTCGGAGATCTCCCGCATGCGGGTGGACGACATCCGTGGCCAGCTGCGCCGGCGGGGCGTCGCCGGGATCTCCGCGCTGCGCAAGCCGGAGCTGGTGAAGGCCCTGGCCCGTACCCTGCGAGCCGAGGGCCGTGGCGCGGCGCGGCGCAGCACCGGGCCCGCGGGCCGCGCCAGCGGCACGAAGGCCAAGACCACCGGGGGTACGCGCAACGCCGCCCCCGCCCGGGCGAAGGCGGCTCCGGCGCGGGCGAAGGCGTCCCCGGCCCCGGCACGCAGGGCCGCCCCGGGGAGGAAGGCGGCCCCGGCCGCCCGGGCGCGGGCCAGCCAGGGCGCACCCCAGCGGTCGGCGATCCGGACCGGTCGGTCGTCGTCACGCTCGGCGCGGTCCTCGCAGCCGATCACCTCGCTCCGGGACCGGCCGGAGCGTCCCGGACGCAGCCTGGTCACCACCAACCACGACGTGATCCGGCGCTGGGCGCGGGAGCGCAACGCCCGGCCGGCCACGATCGCGGGTACGGAGCGGAACGGCCGGGCGGGGGTGCTGACGTTCAACCTGCCGGGGTACCGGGAGAGCAGCCGGGTGCGGGAGATCACCTGGGACGAGTGGTTCCGGACCTTCGACGGCCGCCGACTGAACCTGATCTACCAGGAGCAGCTGCGGGACGGCCGGCAGAGCAACTTCTTCCGTACGGAGTCACCCGATCGTGAGGACGCGTAGGCGTTTGCGGGACCGGCCCACGGGTAGTCCCGGTGTGTCGGCAGTGACCCGGAGAGCAGATCCCGTTTCGGACGGTGATGCTGTGACCGGCGAGACAGCCGTCCCGGGTTGAATCCGCAACCAGGGGAAACTAGCTTTATTGCACGCGCCACGCTCGTAACCGTTCGGGGGAGCGGTGGATCGATCAGATCCGCGCACGAGCACAGGCGCAGGGACGGGTGGATCCCGCCGTTGGGGGACGGCGCCACCCGTTGGAACCGGCGGCGCGAGCGGGCGACGCTTACGGGGGTGAGTGTCGCCCGCCGCCGCCGGCACGATGCGGGCGTCCATCACGACCAAGGGGTCGAGGTGGGCGCTTTGCGTCGTCCCGGGCGCGCCGGCCCCCGTACACCCGGATCTTGGACATCTTCAGCTCACGACGGACGTCAACTGTCCACTTTCCGCCGGCGCGGGCTCGGCCGGCGGGCGCAGCGCCGTGGCCCGCCGTTCCCGGGCCGGCCCGGAGGCCAGGTGGGCGACCGCCACCACGACGCCGATCGCCGCGCAGCCCAGCCAGAGCGCCGCGTTGCCGGCCTGTTGCCGGACCAGGCCGCCGACGATCGGCGCGCTGGCCCCGGCGACCTGCCAGGACAGCGAGAAGACGCCCTGGTACCGGCCGCGCAGGTCGGCGGGGGAGAGCTCGGCGATCAGCGTGGAGTTCGACGGCGAGTTGAGCATCTCGCCGAGGGTCCAGACGAGCACGGTGAGGGCGTAGAGCCAGGCGGCGTCGGCGAACGCGGTCAGCCCGAACCCGACGCCCGTCACCACGGCGGCGAGGGCGAGCACGTGTGAGCGGCTGCGCCCGTGGATCAGCCGGGGGACGAAGAGCTGCCCGGCCACGATGAGCACCCCGTTGAGCGCGATGACCATGCCGTACGTGGACGGGCTCAGGCCGTCGTCGCCCATCGCGATCGGCAGCATCGAGATGTGCTGGAGGAAGACCAGCGCGCCGAGCAGGTTGAGCGCCACGAAGCCCAGGTAGACCCGGTCGCCGAGGATGGTGCGCAGCGCCCCCCGGGGGCGGGCGGCCCCGGCGGGGGCCGCACCGACGCGGACCGGGACGCGGGTCTCGGCCACCTTCGCGAAGATGATCACGGCGGTGGCCAGGGTGGTCGCCGCGTCGATCACGAACAGCAGGAGGTAGCTGGCCTCGGCGGCCAGGCCGGCGAGGATCGCCGCGCAGGCGAAGCCGAGGTTGATCGCCCAGTAGTTGAGCGAGAACGCGCGCAACCGGTCCCGCTCCGGCACCACGTCGACCATCATGGCGCCGAACGCCGGGCGGGCCGCCTCGGCGAACAGGCCGAGCAGCAGCGCGCCGCCGGCCACGGCCCAGAGCTCCTGGGCGAAGCCGAGGGTGAGCATCATGCCCGCCGCGCCGAGGTGGGCGGTGAGCAGTGTCGGTCGCCGGCCCCACCGGTCGGCGAGCGTCCCGCCCAGCGTCGTCCCGACCGCGCCGCCGACGCCCCACAGGCCGAGCACGAGGCCGGCCGCCAGCTCGTCGAAGCCGCGTTCCTGGGTGAGGTAGATGGCCAGGAAGACCAGGACGAACGAGCCGAGGCGGTTGATCAGGGTGCCCGTCCACAGGTACCAGAAGGTTCTCGGCAGCCCGCCGGTGGTGTCCCGCAACCAGCCCCGCATCGTCCGCACGCTCGCGCCCCCGCTTCGGTAATGACCGATCAATTCAATGCGCCTTACAACCTAGTCGCGGGGGCGGAGGCTGGTCACCGGCTTTTCCACGTGGTGGTCGTCACCGCAGGTCCCCGCGTGTCCATCGACGGCGTGCGGCAGGATGATCGGCATGACTGCGAGCGAAGGGCCCACCGTCGGGACGCTGGTCCTGCTGCGGCACGGCGAGAGCGACTGGAACGCGAAGAACCTCTTCACCGGCTGGGTCGACGTCGACCTGACCGCCAAGGGCGAGGCGGAGGCGCGCCGCGGCGGTGAGCTGATGCGCGAGCACGGCCTGCTGCCGGACGTGGTGCACACCAGCGTGATGCGCCGGGCGATCCGCACCGCCGAGCTGGCGCTGAACGCCGCCGACCGGCACTGGATCGCGGTGCGCCGGTCGTGGCGACTCAACGAGCGCCACTACGGCGCCCTGCAGGGCAAGAACAAGAAGCAGACCCTCGACGAGTACGGCGAGGAGCAGTTCATGCTCTGGCGCCGGTCGTACGACACCCCGCCGCCGCCGATCGCCGACGACGACGAGTGGTCGCAGGTCGGCGACCCCCGGTACGCGCTGCTGCCGACCGAGCTGATGCCGCGCACCGAGTGCCTCAAGGATGTCGTCGAGCGGATGCTGCCCTACTGGTACGACTCGATCGTGCCGGACATCCTGGCGGGCCGGACGGTGCTGGTGGCCGCGCACGGCAACTCGCTGCGCGCCCTGGTCAAGCACCTCGACCAGATCTCCGACTCCGCGATCGCCAAGCTGAACATCCCGACCGGCATCCCGCTGCGCTACGACCTGGACCCGCAGTTGCGTCCGCAGGTCCTCGGCGGGACGTACCTCGATCCGGCCGCCGCCAAGGAGGCCGCCGCCGCGGTCGCCAACCAGGGCCGCTGACCGGCAAGGAAGGGCCCCTTGTCATCGCTTTCGCGATGACAAGGC